>NZ_LVCT01000162.1:0-29527 GCF_001647205.1 Rhodococcus sp. EPR-134 | reverse complement strand
AGCAGAAGGGCGCGGACTTCGTTGTGCGCAACAACCTTCGTGATCTGGTCGACGGCATGAACGCCCTCACCGACGAACCGCTCCTCGACTACGAGGACATCGAGCGCGAGATGATCGCCCGCGACCGCGAAGTCGATAACAAGTACAGCAAGGACTTCCAGGTCACCGCCATCCACGGTGCCCGTAATCTGTTGGCAGACAAGATCGTGCGCGTCGTTGCACCGCACAAGATCCTGGACCCCAAGAACGGCCCACTGATCGCGGTCCGGTTGCACCTGCTCACACGCAAGACTCTCGGCGGCTTGGAAACCAACCTGGATTCGCAGGTCATCAAGGCCGACGGCAGTGTCTTCGACGGCCTGTACGCAGCCGGTGAAGTCGCGGGCTTCGGCGGCGGCGGAGTCCACGGTTACAGCGCACTCGAGGGGACCTTCCTCGGCGGCTGCATCTTCTCGGGCCGCGCAGCCGGACGAGCATTGGCGCGCGACCTGTAGCCCCGAAATCAGGCGAGCGAATGCGTGACCAGAATGTGGTGGGCACGCATTCGCCGCGCCTCGTGCACGGATTGATGGTGGTGATGGTGTGTCGGCCCGCGCGCGTGGCGGACCAGATCGTGAACAGTTCGGATGACGGTCGGCATTGCGACCCTCCCTCAGGAGATTGTGACTGCTGCTCTTGCCTGTGGAATCACTGTCTGGACACCGCCACTCGCGCCACCTCCTCCGGATCGATGAGGTGGGTATGGTCGTCGTCACCGACATCGATCTGCACGACGTCGATACGTGCGTTGAATGTGGTTGCGCCACTGTAATCGACACTGACAGGCATGCCGTAGTCATCCCCGATGTCGGTGGTCTCGTCCGCGGAGAAGACCATCGGTTGCGTCTGCTCGACGCGACCTGAGCCCACTTCGCGACCGTCGTGATAGATCGTGACCCCACCGCCTCTCGCGAGACCACCTCCGTCGTAGGTGAACTCAGCTCTGATCTGGTGTGATCCTGCCGGAATGTCAACGTCGGAACCGATGACGAACTCGGCCATGCCCAATAGGTTGTAGACGAATTTGGCGCGGCCTTCCCGCGCGTAAAGTGCCCAGCCACCAAATCTGCCTCCCTGCGCGATCATCACACCGTTGGCAGTAATGCCATCCGCGACGTCGACTGCTGCTGTGACACTGAATGATCGGTTCTTGATACTCAGCACGCTGTGCTCGCTCAGCCGTTTCATTCCGGGAAACAGAACCTGTCGGTTCCCGGACACCAACTGCGGACGCCCCGCGATGTGAGGGTTGAACCTCTCGAATCTTCGGTCGTCGATCGGAAGCACGTTGTACTTGACCGCTTCGATCAACCACAAGCGTTGCAGTGCAGCGAGTTTCTCCGGCAACTCGGCCGCCAAGTCTTTGGACTGCGTCCAATCCTGAGACCCGTCGTAGAGCTCCCACACGTCGTCGTCGAGAGCGGGGAGTGCCTCCGCGAACAGCCACGGAGTGCTGTGCCTGGTGACCGCACTCCAACCCTTGTAATAGATTCCACGGTTGCCGGCCATCTCGAAGTACTGCAGATCGTGACGTTCGGCGACTTCGGCGTCGTCGAAGGTGTAGACCATGCTGGTCCCCTCGATGGGTGATTGCTGGACGCCGTTGACAAAGGTCGGTTCCGGTAGTTTCGCAGCTTCGAGGATCGTCGGTGCAACGTCGATGACGTGGGTGAACTGCGACCGCGTCTCCCCCTTGGTCCGAATCCCTGCAGGCCAGTGCACGATCGTCCCGTTACGAGTGCCACCCCAATGCGACGCAACCTGTTTCGTCCACTGGTACGGGGTACACATTGCCCACGCCCACCCCACGGAATAGTGGTTGTATGCGTCCTTGGTACCGAATTTGTCTTTCACTTCCGCCATGAACTCGGGCGTCTCGATGGCGGCGAGTCCGTTGAAGTTGGCCATCTCGTTGAAAGCGCCGTTGATCGTCCCCTCTGCGGACGCTCCGTTGTCTCCGATGATGTAGTACACGAGGGTGTTGTCGAGAGCTCCGAGTTCTTCGATCGCATCGACAAGCCGGCCGACATGGAAATCGGTGTGTTCGAGAAATCCTGCATAGACTTCCATTTGGCGTTCGAGGACGGGCTTCATCTCCTCACTCATGTCCTCCCACGCCGGAATGGCCTCGGGACGCGGGGTGAGGACCGCATCCGCGGGAACGACTCCCCGCTGCTTCTGCTGCTCGAGAATCGATTCGCGTTGAGCGTCCCAACCTCCTGCGAACCGGCCCTCGTACTTGTCGGCCCACTCCATCGGAACATGGTGCGGTGCATGTGTGGCGCCGGGTGCAAAGTAGACGAAGAACGGCTTGTCCGGAGCCAAGGACTTCTGCATCCGAACCCAGTCGATCGCGTGATCGGCAAGGTCTTCGGTGAGGTGGTAACCCTCCTCCGGTGTCTTGTCCGGCTCGACAGGCGCGACGCCCTCGTACAGCGCCGGGTAATACTGGTTGTTCTCCCCGCCGATGAATCCGTAGAAATGCTCGAATCCGCCTTCTCCCGTCGGCCACGACGTGAACGGTCCCACCGGGGATGTTTGCCACGGCGGAACCTCGTGACACTTGCCGAACTGAGCCGTCGAGTATCCGTTGAGTTTCAACGTCATCGGCAGTGCGGCTTTGGTATTCGGCCGCAGGCCGGAAAGACCAGGAGCCGAGGTAGCGGTTTCGGTGATCGATCCCATGCCGACCGAATGATGGTTGCGCCCGCTCAGAAGAGCGGCGCGGGTCGGAGCACACAGTGCCGTCGTGTGAAACCGCGTGTACGTGAGCCCATTACTTTGCAATCGCTCAGCAGTCGGTGTGTCCGCTGGTCCGCCGAAGGCACTGCTCGCGCCATATCCCACGTCGTCCAACAGGACCACCAGAACATTGGGTGCGCCGGCCGGCGGTAGTAGCGGAGTGATCGGCGGAAACTCGGTGTCCGGATCCTTCGCGTCGTACGTCACCAGACCAAGATGTTGTCGATCCGGAATCGGTAGTACGGCGCGGCTCTGGTCTGTCGGATCCGTCATGACGTCTCGCCTTCTGTCTCTCACATGGCTCTTTCAAGCGTTTCAGGATCGCGACGACGTCGACATCATCCGTTTCGGGTGAAGGCGCACCATTGCCGCAGCGTGGAGGCTTGAAGTGTGGATCAGCCCGGACGTTTCGCTCCCACCCCGATCGGGCATGCCTTCCTCGTCCCCCGGCGCCGTGTACGTGCCGGCCTGACCCAGATCCTGTGCGTCGTCGTGGGACTGGCTGCCGGACTGGGGATGCCGTATGTCCGGAGCGGCCCGATGATTCCCGCCCGTCAGGTCAGCGAGATGCTCGTTGCACTCGGTCTGGGGTTACTGGGCGTTGTCGCGGTGATCTTCTCGCTCTTGTTTCTTGTCGTCCAATGGGCCGCGACCACCTTCACTCCTCGCTTGTTGTTGTTCCGCGACGACCCCATCGTGTGGCGGACGTTTGCTTTTGCAATAGGCCAGTCGGTTTTCGACATCACGGCGGCGCTCGCCATCAGCAACGAAACGGACGTGTCCGTGGTCGTGCCAAGTCTCGCAGTGATGGCACTCTTGGCGACGCTGACGCTGATCAGGCTGCTCCAGCTGCGCGCATTCTCGGCCATCCAGTTGGCTCCTGTACTGACCTCGATCTCGAGTCGTGGCCGAGCAGTCTTCGCCGCCGTGTACCCCACCACTGATCTGGAGTTGCCTCCTCTACCAACACTTCCGGTGATCACGACTATCGAGTGGCATCGACCGCCGGCCGTTCTGCAGCAGATCCTCGTCGAAGATCTGCTGCAGAACGCTCGGAACTGCCGATCCATGGTAATCCTCCGAGTGTCGCCGGGTAGCACGCTGCGAGACGGATTGCCGCTCGCCGACGTCTACGGCGGACCCATGCCCGCCAACACGATCCTTGACGCCTTGGTCAGTGGGAGTGAGCGGACCTTCACCCAGGACCCCCTACTCGCGATTCGGTTGTTGGCTGACATCGCGCTCAGAGCGCTCTCACCCGCTATCAACGATCCTGCGACGGCCGTGCAGGCTCTGGACGAGATCGAGGACCTCCTCTCTCTGGTGGCCTCCGTACGCGCAGATTCGATCCGGGCCGTCGACGAGCGTGGTGATCTGCGTGTGGTGATTCCACTGCCCGACTTCACGAGCTTCGTCAGAACCGGACTGGACGACGTCATAGCCTCGGCATCGAACTCGCCACTCGTTCTGGGCCGACTTCGCGACCTACTTTCGCACGTCGCCGCCCAATCGGAGTCTCGGAACCGCGATATTCTCGCCAAGCGCGCTCGCTGGATTGATCAGCTGTCACAAGGCTTCCCGCGACTCGAACCCCCGTTGTGAACCCGTACAGATTTGCGGGCCATCGCGTCAAAGCATCGTCAAGATCAGTCTCAGAGCTACGGGAAATGACGATACTGACTCGGTGAGACATGCAGTGATACTCGGACACCGTGGAGTCATATCGTCGACGACCCGCCCGGCCCGTGGGCCAGAGAATCAGAAGCTCTCCGTCGCAACCGGACTGGCAGGGCTTTCGCTCGACGCGATGGCCTCGGTGTCGTACGGGCCAGAAGCCATCGTGTTGGTGTTGGCCCTCGCCGGCGGCGCAGGGATCGGGTTCACCGTGCCGGTGACAATCGCCATCGCAGTGCTGCTTGTGGTCCTGGTGGCGTCGTACCGCCAAGTGATCGCCGCATTTCCCGAAGGCGGTGGCGCCTACGCCGTCGCAAAGAAGCATCTGAGCCCGCGGGCAAGTTTGACCGCCGCCGCGTCGTTGATCGTCGACTACACCCTCAACGTCGCGGTATCGATCGCAGCCGGTGTCGCGGCTCTGACCTCCGCCTTCCCCGCACTTCTTCCCTACGCGGTCTGGATCGCACTGGCGATACTCGGCGGCATCACTGCACTGAATCTACGGGGCATCGCAGATTCCGCGCGGGTATTCATGTTGCCCACCGTGGTTTTTGTCGTCAGCATCTTCACGGTGATCGGTGCCGGACTGCTTCGGGAAAACCCTGCTGCCGCAACGGCTCCCCTCGTCGTCGACAACGCACACACGATCGGCATTCTCCTTCTGCTCAAGGCATTTTCGAGTGGTTGCGCCGCATTGACCGGTGTCGAAGCCATCGCCAACGCGGTACCCAGTTTCAAGAAGCCTCGCGTGCGTAGCGCTCAGCGTGCCGAAGTAGCTCTGGGAATCCTGTTGGGCACCATGCTGATCGGCCTTGCAGTGTTGATCGAAAAGTTCTCACTGGCCCCAGTCCCCGGAACAACGGTCCTGTCGCAACTCACTTCCGCTGCCCTCGGAAATGGTGTGGGCTACTACGTCGTCCAATTCTCCACCGTGATTCTGTTGGCGTTGGCCGCGAATACCTCGTACGGCGGACTTCCGAACCTGATGCGAATCCTCGCCGACGACAACGTGCTCCCGCACCGCTTCAGCCGGAAGTCGACGCGCGACGTCTTCACGTACGGCGTCTTGTCGCTCGGTGGCGTCGGTGCTCTCCTGCTCATCGGATCCGGCGGAAACATGAACACCTTGGTGCCGCTGTTCGCCATCGGTGTGTTCATCGGATTCACGCTCGCGCAGTTCGGCATGGTGCGCCACTGGCTCGC
Source organism: Rhodococcus sp. EPR-134 (assembly GCF_001647205.1). Classification (NCBI taxonomy): domain Bacteria; kingdom Bacillati; phylum Actinomycetota; class Actinomycetes; order Mycobacteriales; family Nocardiaceae; genus Rhodococcus; species Rhodococcus sp. EPR-134. The sequence goes on along the minus strand of NZ_LVCT01000162.1, from coordinate 23,869 downwards.
CGAACAGACGCCGGGCTGGAAGTGGCGATTGGCGCTCAACGGTTTCGGGGCTGCGTTGACTTCGATCGCAGCAGTGGTGACTACCGCCATGAAGTTCACCGAGGGCGCTTGGTTGATCGCTCTCGCGCTCCCTGCGCTCGTCCTCGGCATGGAACGCATCCGCGGTGCGTACACACATATCGGTACTCGGTTAACCGTTCAGGGTGAGAACGATTCTCTGTCTATCGGATACAAACCAGCGGTCCTAGTACCCGTGTCCGAAATTACGTCGCTCTCCACCCGCGCGATGGCCGCGGCAACGGCGATGTCGTCACAGCCCATCGCAATTCGAGTCTGCCTGGCCCACGAATCGACGACGGACTTCACCCGCCGATGGCAAGCCCGACATCCGAATTCGCGTTTGATCGTCATCGAGGACACCGAGAATTCGGTGGGGAACACTCTCGCCCGATACATCCGCACACACTTCCCCCACCGAGAGACCTTTGTTGTCGTCGCCACCATCGACCCGGCGACCAGATGGCACCGGTTCCTCCCGAGCCAACGGACCGATGAGATCGCTCATGCACTGCGCAAACACACCGAGGCCGTGGTGTGCCAGATTCCGGTTCGGATCGATCCGGCTCACCGCGATCCCGCCCTACGCGCATGAGCCGACGCTCAGAGCGAAGTCCCGAACAACATGCCGAGCAGATACGTCGCGCCGGCAGCGCCGTAGCCGATCGCAAGTTGGCGTAGAGCCCTCTTGAACGGCGGCCCGCCCGAGAGCAACCCGACCACAACGCCCGTCGTCAGCAACGCGATCCCCACGAGAACAGATGCGACGATCAGAGCCGTCATGCCTTCCAGGCCGAACAGATACGGCAGCACCGGAATGATTGCGCCCGAGGCGAAGAAGCAGAAACTTGCCGCCGCTGCGCCCAACCCGGTTCCGACAGCTTCATGGTCGTCGACAACGTCGGCGGCGCCGAAGGTGCTGTTCGCGAGGACCTCGACGGCGCGCTGATCCGCTTCCTCGGCGGACATGCCGCGGGCCCGGTAGACCAGGGCCAATTCGTTCGCGTCGACGTCGAGCAGTCCGACAGCTTCGCTGGCAGCCGGACCAGGATTGGACGCTTCCAACAACTCTCGCTGCGAGCGGACTGAAACGTACTCGCCGGCGCCCATCGACAGGGCGCCGGCCAGAAGCCCGGCCATGCCGGTGATCAGAACGATCTGATTGGAGACGCCGCTACCGCTGATGCCGAGCACGAGAGCGAGGTTGCTGACGAGGCCGTCGTTGGCTCCGAAGACGGCGGCACGAAACGTCCCCGAAAGTCTGTTCCGACCCCGAGTGGCCAAGGCCCGCACCACTTCTTCGTGGATCTTCTCGTCCGCGCCCATCGATGCAGTCGCGTCGGCGTCGTTGGGATACGGGGATCGCGTCTCCGCGCGCTGCGCAAGAGCGAGCACGAAGACGGAGCCGAAGCGCCTGGCCAGAAAGCCCAGTATCCGAGTGCGGATATCGCCGCGAAGTGGTTTGCCGACGTGATCGCCGAGTAGCGCTCGCCAGTGCGCCTCGTGTCGCCCCTCCGCGTCGGCCAGTGCGAGAAGGATTTCGCGCTCCTCGCCGCTGCGCCTACTCGCGAGGTCTCGGTAGACGGCGGCCTCGGCTTGTTCGTCGGCGAGGTATCGTCTCCAGCGCTTGACATCTCGCGGGTCTGGATCGGGTCGTGCGGCCGGAACTGTGGACATCGTGTTCCCCTTTCCGGTGAGGCGGTCACGCTTCGAGTACGCGGTCCATCCACGTCGTCAGATCGTTGATGACGTCGTCGCGGTTGGTCTCGTTGAAGATCTCGTGTCTGGCACCCGGATAGGTGTAGTAGGTGACGTCTTCGATCCCCGCCGAGTTGTACCGTTCGACTGCGACGTCGGTACGGCTCAGTGCGGCGTTGAGAGGATCCGAGGTGCCGACGAAGACCAGGATCGGAAGGTCTTGTCGCACGCCCTCGACGTCGACGAACCTCGGTCCCGCTGCGATAAGTCCACCCATGCCGGCGTCGTCCAGGCTGAAACCGCACAGCGGATCGTTGATGTACAAATCCACCTGCGCTTCGTCACGGCTGAGCCAGTCGTGCGGAGTACGGGCCGGTTCGAATTCCGCATTGAACTGGGCGAGGACGTCCGGGCCCTCGTTGACGAGGCTCTCGATCAGTTGATCGACCGCGGTGGTCCCCGACAGTGCGACGGCGTCGATCAGGTGCGAATGATCGAGGATGTACTGCTGCGAAGCGAACGAACCGAGGCTGTGGCTGAGCAGTACGACGGGCAGGCCGGGGTGTTTGTCGCGGATGATGCCCGTGAGGGTCACCATGTCTGCAACCAAGCGGTTCCAGCCGTCGTCGCCGATGTTGCCTGGGCCGGCGTGCATGCTCTCACCGTGGCCGCGGTGGTCCGCCGCGTAGACGTGGAAACCGCGAGCATTCAGGGCTTCGGCAACGTGTGCGTAGCGTTTTGCGTGCTCACCCATACCGTGCGCGAGTTGAACAACCCCTCGAGGTTCCTGCTCGGTGGGCCATTCGTGGACATGAATGACCACTCCGTCGTCGCTGGTGAAGGTGAACATGCGCTACTCCCGGTGATCGCGATCCGGACAGGTCATTTCTCATGCTAGATCCGCAACGGCAATCCATCCGGGAAGTAGGTCCTGATCACCGGCGAGCCTGATTCGTTTCTGCACATCCGGCTTCAAACTCGGATATACCGGACACGGATGTTCGGAAACAGTTGTCGACCAGCCTGAGGAGTACAGAGCGATGAATTCGAACCGCATGCGCAACGTCGGCTTGTTGGCGGCTCCACTTGCTGCTCTCGCCCTTCTCAGCGGTTGCGGCTCGGATGAAACGGGAACGGCCGAGAGTTCACCGGCACCCGCCTCAACGACGACCGCCTCTGCGCCGACGACCCAGACCGGCACCGCTTCACCTTCGACGACCCATACCGGTCACACCCAAACCACAACCTCGACGGCACCCAATCCCGAAGGCTGCGCGATCGGGGAACTGAACGTCACCCTCGGCGAGTCGAGTGGCGCCGCCGGTTCTGTGGAGCTTCCGGTGGTCTTCACCAACACGGGCGGCCGCACGTGCACGCTCGACGGTTTCCCCGGCGTCTCGTATGTCACGGGAGCGTCCGGAAGCGAAGTGGGTGCTGCAGCCGGCCGCTCCGGATCCGGTTCACTCGTCTCCCTTGCCCCTGGCTCTGCCGCAACGTCTCTGGTGCGAGCTACGAACGTCGAGAACTACCCGGCAGATCAGTGCGGCGTGACCGACGTTGCGGGACTGAGGGTTTACCCGCCCAACAGCTACGACTCGGTCTTCCTTGCCTATCCCACCAAGGGTTGCTCGATGACCGGCGCGAACATCAACCAGCTGACGGTCGCGCCGGTCGCCCGCTGAGTCACGGCTTGAGGCGTCGTAGACCCCAGAGCGCCGGCAGGAGGAACAATCCCGAAAGGATCAGGACGAGTGCAGCTTCCGTGAACTGGAAACGCCAGAACCGATCAGCTGAGTGGTAGCGAACTTCGTAGTGGTCGACGCCGTGTTCCCGCAAACAGATCTCCATCTCTCTGTTCTGCTGCGCTGAGAGCACATCCATGCGGAGGCCGTACTCGGCGCCGGTCTCCTCCGGGCGCTGGTCGTACGGGTCCTCATCGCCTGATCCACCCCACGTGCACTCGTCGTATTTGACGTCGACCCAGTTACCTCGGAGGTCGACATATCCCTGCGCGAGTTCCCAATTGACCGCGGGGATACTGGTATCGCTCGAATAGTAGGAACTGAATCCGGCGACGGGTGACGTTCGGACACTCGGCTCGGCGTAATCGGGTCGTGAAACCAACTGAAATGCTGCCAGGATCGCAACAACACCGACCATCGTGATCGCCATTGCGCCGATCGAACTACGCACCAGCAAAGCCAGTGCTGCTCCGAGCATGAGTGCCATGAATGTGTATGCACCCAAGACCAGTCCGCTGGATTGAAAGAGCGGATACGACAGGTTCGATATCTCGACGAAAGTCGAACGCCCGGCAACAAATGCATACCGGGAGTTGTCCGGGAGAGATCGAGCCCATTGCAGTGCAAATCCGAGCAATGACGAAGCCACAGAAATCGGCAGGAAGACGATTAACACCCGGGTCCAGAACCAACGAGTCCGACTGACCGATTGAGTAAGCCCCAATACGTGTGTTCCTTGTTCGACATCCCGCGAAAACACGGTGACACCGATCAACACGCCGAGGAACACCGGCAGAGCAGTAGCAACCACTGTCGTCAGTGTGAGAGCAGTCTCTGCCGTGCAGATAGCGGTGATGTCATCGAAGCAACTGAGAGGCGATCCGAAGAGTTGGGCTTGTCCGCCGCTCTTGATGATCGCACCACTCGACAAGACAATGACTGCTAATGCCGCGAGGAATCCCAACGACACAACGAGCGATGTCCGGTGGTGCCGCCACGTAACCCAGATCATGCCGCCACCATCGTTTCTGCGCTCAGGTGCCCGAGCACCACGTCGTCGAGAGTTGCGTCGTCGATCACCCAGCCGGCCCGAGGGCTCGGACGGATTCCCTCCACCACGTGAGAATTCGACCGCACCCCCTTCTCGGTATGAATGACCGCACCGGCGCCGACCACGTCCGAGGGGTCGCCGTCCCCGATCAATACGTAATGGGCAGAGATCAATTCATCCAACGGACCGGACAATCTCGCGTTTCCGCCGCCCAACAGAAGAAGTCGATCCGAGACGTCTGCCAATTCGGAGACGATGTGTGAAGACAACAGAACCGTGGTGCCGTACTCGGCAACGTCTTCGAGCAGAGTGGTCGCGACGGACCGCCGCGCCACGGGATCAAGATCCGCCAAGGGCTCGTCGAGTAGAAGCAACTGCGGTCTGCGCCCCAGCGCCAAAGCCAGTGCAACCCTGGTTCGTTGACCTGGTGACAGAGTCTTCGCCTTTGCATCGAGAGCAATCCCAGCGCGCTCTACCAGATCCAGAGCGTACTTCGCATCCCACTCGTCGTTGGTATATGCGCCGAATCGAAGAAGTTCTGCAACAGTGAATTTGGGATACAGCGGCTTGTGCTGAGCGAGGTACGACAGGCCTGGGCAGATGCCGTCCTGATCCGGCGTGCTGCCCAGGACGGAGATCGAACCATGGTCAGGCATCGTCAACCCGACCGCCAAGGACATCAGCGTGGACTTACCGGCGCCGTTCACCCCGACCAGGGCAGTGATGCTTCCTGTTGCGATCTCGAATGTGCAGGCGTCGAGCACCTTCTTCTTGCCGAAGCGCTTGTCCACGTCCTGCATTGTCAGTGCCGATTCTTGCGCAGTCATGATGTCTCCCCCTGCTTTCCGGACGGATCCGTTTCGATGAACGTCTTCTCGAGTTCCAAACTCACCAGTGCTTCGATGTCCGTGCGCTCGAGTCCAGCGGCCACGGCATCTGCCACCCAACGCGCCAACTCGCGCCGTAGCGCAGAGCTTTCCGCCATACCGGGCTTGGCCAGGGACTTGACGACGAACGTGCCCAATCCAGGCCGCGGAGCAACAAGTCCGTCGCGCTCGAGTTCCTTGTAGGCCTTCAGGACTGTGTTCGGGTTGATCGCGAGCGCTCCCACGACGTCCTTGGCTGTGGGCAGCCGATCCCCGACTTGGAGATCACCGAGCCTGAGCGCCTGCTTCACCTGAAGGACCAATTGCACGTAAGTGGGAATGCCGGATCGGCGGTCGATACGGAAGTCGATCATCCGAACCCTTTCACTAGTTCATTAGTGGAATAGATATTTACCCTGCCTTGACCTCCCGGGTCAAGCCAGACGCCCCCTGTAAAGTGCAGATGCCCCGGTTCACCGGGGTGCCACGCTGCTCGTGTGAAGTTCGGTGAAACCCCGGCACTGTCGACGCAACTGTGAATTCGCCCGTCACTACTCGAGGCGAACGAGTCAGGTCACCGGCCTCGTGGCGACACGATGGTTCTCGGACGAAGGACCGCTCGTGGCGCTTCGCCTCGCGGCCGCGCTGCTCGCGACCCTTCACCACTAGCGGAGGGGTGGCTGTGAGTACTCGGCCGACACGTAAATTCAGATCTGTACTTGCAGCACTGACGATGAGCACCGCACTGCTTGCCGGTGCGTGCAGTAGCTCGACGTCCGATGCACCCGCAACCACAGCCGCCTCGGACGGCTCGTTCCCGGTGACTGTTGTTTCCGGTCCCACGGATTCCGGCACGGACATCACCATCGAGTCACGCCCTCAGTCGATCGTGTCACTCAGTCCCAGCGCCACCGAGACCCTGTGGGCAGTCGGCGCGGGCGATCAGGTGAAGGCCGTCGACAATCAGTCCGACTACCCGGCCGGTATCCCGGTCACCGATCTCTCGGGCTTTCAACCGAACGTCGAAGCCATCCTCGGCTACGCACCGGATCTGGTGATCGCATCGGATGACATGAACGATCTTGTCTCCGGACTGCAAAAGGCGAAGGTGCCGACACTCCTACTACCGGCAGCGACGAGCATCGACGACGTCTACGCCCAAATCGAGCGCGTCGCGAAGGCCACCGGCCACGAAGACAAGGGCACCGAAGTTGTCGACACCATGCGCTCGGACATCGACGCCGCTGTCGCCAGTGTTCCTGCGCGCCAACAGCCGCTGACGTACTTCCACGAACTCGACTCCTCGCTCTACACCGTCACGAGTTCGAGCTTCGTCGGGCAGATCTACTCGCTGTTCGGAATGAAGAGCATCGCCGACGCCGCGGGGCAGGGTGACTATCCGCAGTTGTCCGCCGAATTCGTGGTACAGGCCAATCCCGATCTCATCTTTCTCGCAGACTCCCAATGCTGTGGAGTGACAGCAGAATCCGTCGCCGCTCGACCCGGGTGGAGCGGCATGAAAGCGGTTACCGGCAACCAGATCCATGTGCTCGACGAAGACCTCTCCAGCCGCTGGGGACCTCGTGTCGCCGACCAGGTGAAGGCCGTCGCGGCCATCGTTGCCCAAGTTCCCGCGGCCTGAGCACTCGATGATCAAAGCCGGTATCTCCCAACATCGGACCGCCGTTCTGCTCGGCGCCGCGCTCATTCTGTGCGCTGCCTTGCTGATCGGTGTTCTGGTGGGGCCGGCCGGATTGACGCCTGATCGGACCATTCTCGAACTTCTGGACGGAATACCCGGCATCCACCTCGATTCCGGCCTCACCGCAACACAGCAGGCGATTCTCTGGCAGATCCGGCTTCCGCGAGTAGTCCTGGGCGCGTTGGTCGGAGCAATGTTGGCGGTAGCCGGCGCCGCCTACCAGGGCGTGTTCCGAAATCCCTTGGCGGATCCGTATCTCCTCGGAGTTTCCAGCGGAGCCGGACTGGGCGCAACCCTCGCCATCGTTTCGGGTGGAGCGCTGGGCATGTTCGGAATTCCCATGGCCGCCTTCGTCGGTGGTGTACTGGCAGTGTTCGCAACTTATTCGCTCGGCCGAAGCATTGGCGGGCCGCAGAACGCGGTAGTCATCATCCTCGCCGGTGTCGCAGTCGCGGCGTTCACGAATGCAGCACAGACTTTTGTTCAGCAGCGGTTCGACGATTCACTGCGCGAGGTCTATTCCTGGCTACTCGGCGGACTGTCCACCGACGGTTGGTCGGAAGTTCTGGTTGTCCTGCCGTACGTTGCGCTGGCATCTGCCGTCATCCTGGTACACCGGCGCGTACTCGACGTGATGGCGGTAGGTGACGTCGAAGCCGCCAGCCTCGGCGTCGACCCGGCCAGATCACGCCTGGTGCTGGTGCTCGCCGCAACTCTGGGAACGGCGGCGGTCGTGAGTGCAAGTGGACTGATCGGCTTTGTCGGAATCGTTGTTCCCCATGCGGTTCGACTGGTCGTCGGCCCGTCGCATCGACTGCTTCTCCCCCTGTCACTCATGCTGGGTGCGGCGTTTCTCGTCCTCACCGATGTTGCCGCCCGCACGGTCATGGCACCGGCCGAACTCCCCATCGGGGTTGTAACCGCGATGATCGGCGCTCCGTTCTTCCTTCTGGTTCTGCGCCGCAGCCGGGTCTCGGCATGACCGACACCGCAGTGCGATGCCGCGACCTCCGAATCAACCTCGGCGGCAAAGACGTCGTCGACGGCATCGATCTCGATGTGACACCCGGCGATTGGGTTGCCGTGGTCGGGCCGAACGGCGCCGGCAAGACGACCTTGATGCATGCCCTCGCTGGATTGATTCCGTCCACCGGTGAACTCACCGTCGGGGGACTCAACCCACGCAGTTCGAGCCGCAAGGCCATGTCAGCCGTCGTCGCGCTGATGCCTCAGCGCCCGGTGGTACCCGAGGGCGCGACGGTTGCCGAACTGGTTGCGCTCGGCCGTACACCGTATCTACGACGCTTCGGAACCGAAACCGCCACAGATCGTTCGGTGATCTCTTCGGTGATCGAGAGGCTCGACCTCACCGAGTTCGCAGAGCGACGAGCCACCGAACTTTCCGGTGGCGAATTGCAGCGCGTGGTCCTGGCTCGGGCATTGGCTCAAGAACCGCAGGTACTGCTCCTGGACGAACCCACCAGCGCGCTCGACATCGGTCACCAACAGCAGGTTCTCGACTTGGTGGAGGAACTGCGTGAAGCCGACAAAATCACGGTCATCGCCGCGATGCACGACCTCACTCTCGCGGGTCAGTACGGTCGACGAATCGTGTTGCTGGACAAGGGCAGCGTGGTTGCCGACGGCACTCCCTCATCGGTGCTGAAGGCAGACATCCTCGGCCGCGTGTACGGCGCTCGGGTCGAAATCCTGGACCGGCCCAGCGGTCCCATAGTTGTTCCGATTCGGCAGGAAGGCACCCGCTGATGGAATTGGTGATGCTCGGCACCGGTGCTGCCGACGGTTGGCCGAACCCGTTCTGTACTTGCCCTTCCTGCCTGGCCGCCCTGTCGAGTGAAACCATCCGCGGGCACACTGCCGCCCTGGTGGACAACAGAATCCTGTTGGACTGTGGACCCGAAGTACCGCGTGCCGCGTCGCGATTCGGTCGCACGCTGGCACACGTCGAACACATCCTGTTGACGCATTCTCATCCCGATCACCTCGGCCCGATGGCATTGCTGTTCCGGTCCTGGGCCTCGCGCACCGAACCACTACAGGTTCTCGGACCACCCGACGCGCTCGATCTCTGCCGAGACTGGGTAGGCCCGGATGACCCGGTGACCTTCACACCGCTCGAGACCGGCCAGTCGATCATGTTGGGCACCTATCGTGTTCGCGCACTCGAAGCCGCGCACGAAGTACCCACCCTTCTCTACGACATGACCGACGCATCCGGAACCCGAATCTTCTGGGCCACCGACACCGGGCCTTTGCCCGAATCAACTGTCGACGCCCTTGCCGACGCGCGTTTCGACGCCGTCTTTCTCGAAGAGACCTTCGGCTACAAGACCGACCACGGCACCGGGCACCATGATCTGTCGAGTTTCGCGGAGACGGTGAGCCGACTACGCAACTGCGACGCGATCACCGATCGAACCGACGTGATCGCCGTACACCTCGGACACCACAACCCGGTCGAAAACGAACTCGCGGAAGCACTTCGCGTGTCCGGGGCGCGAGCGGTTCCGGATGGAGCTGTGCTCGAGATCGGGGTAGGACAGAGCCATCGAACTCTGGTCACCGGTGGCGCCCGCTCGGGCAAGTCCACTTACGCGGAGGGCCTGCTTGCCGGCTACCGGAACGTCACGTACATCGCCACCGGGGATCCGCAGGACAACGATCCCGACTGGATCGAACGAATTGCGTCGCATCGCGCGCGGAGGCCGTCGACGTGGACGACGGTAGAGACCTCCGAGGTGGCCGAAATTCTTTCAGGCGCAACAACACCGGTCCTGCTCGATTGCCTAGGCACGTGGTTGACCGCACGTCTGGATCGACACCAGGCGTGGGCGACAAAAGATCTCAGCGCCGTCCACGCAGATATCGACCGGTTGGCCGACACCTGGACCGCCTGTCCGGTTCCGATTGTCGCCGTCACGAACGAAGTGGGAAGCGGCGTCGTCCCGGACACGAAGTCCGGGAGGCTGTTCCGCGATCTACTCGGTCTGGTGAACAGCCGAATCGCCAGTGAATCGGAGTCCGTGGTCCTGATGACCGCCGGGCTCCCCCTGAGCCTGCGCGTGTGACGTCAGAGCAATCCGGTGAGCTGACGCGCACAATCGAGTAGGAAACCGACCAACTCTCGATCCTCGTCCGTCACTCGCCCGCTCGCTCCCTGAACACACAACCCGCCTGCCACCTGGTCTGCGTGATCTCGAACCGGTACTGCCACCGCGGATCGACCCAGGCGGCATTCCTGGTTCTCGAATGCAAAACCCTGCAGGCGAACAGACCTCAACTGCTCATACAACGCATCGAAATCACCGAGGGTGAACTCCGTGACCCGGCGAAGTTCTAAACCCGAAAGCAACCGCTCGTCGTGCGCCAACAGAACCTTCCCCAGCGCATTCGCGTGAAGGTTCTTGGCCAGTGCCGCTATTCCAATGATCTCGTGGTCCGGATCCTTGTCGACGAACCGCAAGCGCCCACCGGCGAATGACGCGACGTGCAATCCGAACCTCGTGTGTGTCCGCATGTCCTCGACGCGCTCGTGCAGCGTCGGCGCCGGACCACTCGACGACGCCGCATGCGAGAGCTCGGCAGTCCGACGTCCCAACGCGAACCCTGACAGATCCGGCACCCGCACGAGAAAGCCCTCCGCCACCAGCAGATTCAGCATCCGGTACGCCGTGGCCGATGGAACGCCTGCAAAAGTGGCGATCTCCTTCGCGGTTGTTCCCGGTCCCAGATGAGCCACCGCCTCGAGCATCCCCAGCGCCTTCTGAACCGCACGCGGTTGTTGTCCACTGAAGTGGGTCTCTTCGCCGATCTGTTTGCCTGATCGTGGACCAGCGGTTGCACGGTCCGCGGTCACCGCCCATGCTCCGGCGAGTCACCCTGGGCGGTCCCACGATCCGGAACGAGTCGCCTTCGCCCGTCACCGTCGATCAGCAGAGTGCCAGCACCGGGCAACAGGTCCGCCGTCTCGACGCTGTCGAAAGCGCCAACCATCAGAAGGCTTTCCGGTCTGGCTCTACGGAGCAATGCACTCCACACTGTCCCCGACACCGCAACAGCAAGAGCAGCGATCGGCAGTGCCCACATCCCGTGAACCGCACCGTCGAGAACGATGTAGACCAGTAGACCAGCACCGGCGGTACTCACGGACAGGGTGCATATCCGGGTCAGCGACGTATGTTCCCCGATTCGGCGCAAGAACTTCCACGAAGCAAAGGCCACCAGCGTGTAAGCGCAGACCAACGCGGTCTCCACCACGCCGTCGAAGGATCCCGAATCGTCGCGAACCGTATCCGAATAGATGAATACGCCCGCCGCACTTACCGCGACGAACGCAAGTACCGCAACGTACGGGGTGCGGAACCGTCTGTGTACGCGAGCGAGCGGCGCAGGCAGTACCCGTTCGATCCCCATCGAGTACAACAACCGCGAACCCGCCTGCGCACAACCGAGAGTGGATGCGAACCAGGAACACGTCATTCCGATCTTGACTGCCAGAACCACTTCCGCGCTGGCTCCGGATGCCGTTCCTTCGAAGTACGCTCCGACGATCGTTGCGCCGTGGCCGGTCATCGCCGCCCAGGCCGCAAAAACGAAGAGGACCCCGCAGATGATCGGCGAAATGAGAACCGTGCGTGTGACGCTGATGAGTGGTCGTTTCGCTTCCGGGCCGAAGAAGGCCGAGCTTTCGAAGCCCGCCATGCTGAGCACCGTCAGCATCGCGAGAAACGGAACTGCACTCAGCGACGGATTCGGCAGGGCAACAGCAGTTGTCGTGTCACTGTGCGTCGCCAGCATGACCACGACGATGAGAATCAACGAGCACGCTTCGACGACCAGGATCGCTCGGGTGGCGAACCGGACGCCTCGCACTGCAATCCACGCGACGGCCAGGGCAATCGCCACCGTCGTGATCACCGTCGCGGCAGGCCCTCGCACGTCGGGGCCGACAATGGCGATGGTATCGAGCAGACTCGGAACTGCCTGCGAGAAAACCGAAACCGAGATTCCGAGATACCCGAGTACCAGTGCGGCACCCGCCGTCAGTGTCGCCCGGATACCGGAGCCTTGGAAGACGAAGCTGTACAACGATCCTGCTGCTGCCAGTCTCCGCGTGAACTGAGTGATGCAGAACGCAACGAGAAACACCGCCGAAGTTGTCGCAGCAATCGCAGCCAACCCGACGTAGCCGGGACTGTAGGTGATCATCCACAGGGCGATGAACACCATTCCCGTTGCTGGAGCGATCGTGGAAAGTGATTGCCCCAACAGGTCGATCGGGGTCAGACGTCCTCGTCCGAGACCACGGAGCGGGGAGAACACGGGCTCACTGTGTTGATCCGCATTCTGCGCTCGCGTGATCGCCGCACGCAGTGCCGCACTCACGGCCATGTGTCACCGTCCGTCGCGTCCAGGCCCGAACCTACGAGCGAATTGTCAGAATTCGGTCAAGTTAGTCCGCTTATGTTTCCGCGCAGTTTCCACGATGGCGCGCACAGAACTTTCAAGTGAGAATCCGACTCTGTTTCCCACCCAGCGTCATGCCGGATCAAGGGCGGCCGACGGTATCCGTCCCCTCCGGGAGCACCTTGACCTGCGAGTTCTCCGATTCTCACACGACAACTGCTCTCTCAGTTGCACCTCGTCCAGGCGTAGCGCGGTCGACGCGGGTTCGCAGCATCGCCCGTACAGGATGTGTCCCACACACCACCGGCACTACCCGAGAGGAACGGAGGAAGCATGGACTTGGTCAGCGCCACCACTTCGGCGATCATCGGATTTGTTCTCCTGCTCGCCGGCATTCCCAAGCTGAACGACCACGACGGGGTCCTTCGTTCGGTGCGCGGATACAAAGTGTTGCCGGTGCGACTCGAAGTACCTATCGCTCGCATCCTTCCCGTCACGGAAACCGTCGTAGGCATCCTTCTGGTTCTCGGCGTGGCCCATCGCCTCGCCGCCTTGGTTGCTGCCGTCATGTTCGCGTCGTTCTTCACGGGCCTCACGATCAACCTCCTGCGTGGGCGACGCGATCTGGACTGCGGATGTTTTGCATTCGGAGTCGGCGAGATTCCGCGTATCGGATGGTTCCACGCCGTTCGCGCCGGAACACTCGCGGTGATCGCTGTGGCACTGTCGGTCACCGCCGGACAGGCTGAGATCGGCGTCCAGGTCGTGGCGGCGACCTTCGGATTCCTCCTCGTTCTGGCGGGAGTTGCTCTCGCACAGATTCGTTCGGTGGTCCACCTCGGACGACGCCCGGTCGACGACTACCTGTCGAGTGCCTCCATTCGCCTCCGAACCGCCGAAACCGCGTCCCGGTACGGCTCGTGAACTCACATCCCCACCACTGAAAACTCGAAGGCAGGACTACCACGATGACCACTTTCCTCCTTGTCGCGACAGTGATCCTGGTGATCGCCGTAGCCGTACTGTTCTTGATGGTTCTTGCTCTGGCTCGTGAAATCGGCCGCGTACAAGTACGTCTCGGACCTCTCGGTGCCCGGATGATGGATACCGGGCCCAAGGTCGAACAGGCCGGCCCATCGTTTGCCGGTCTCATCGATCAGGAAGGACGGATCGTCGGAGTCGGTGGTCACCGCGACAAACCTCAACTCCTGCTGTTCACAGCACCGAGTTGCTCGACGTGCAAGAGCCTTCTTCCCGGCGTAAGGGCAATGGCCCGAGCCGAATCGGATCTCGACGTGATCATCATCTCCGACGGAACACCCGAAGAGCATCGCGAGTTCCTGGCCGGCAGCGGGATCGGTTCCGAGCTCAGTTACATCGACGCTCGAGACGTCGGTATCGCATACCAGGTGGGCACCACTCCGTACGGCGTGATTCTCGACGAGCACGGCAAGATCCGAGGAAAGGGCCTGTGCAATCACATGGCTCAGGTGGAAAGCCTGCTCAATGCGCTCGAATCCGGCACCCCCTCACTCCAGCACCTTCATGCCCAGGCGAAATCCGGCAGCGCGGCCTGATCTTCCTGCACAGTTCGATCCTCTTCACGAATCAGGAGAAAATCGTTGGACGACAATGAATTCCCGCAGCACAACATGACGGAGAATCGATATCCCGTCGACGAGGCGACAGTTCAGGCCCAGGCCGAATGGATGGCGGGCCAGGGCGGTTCGCTCACCAGCCGAACCGGACGTAAACTCTCCGAACGAGTTTCGCGGCGCTCGATGATCAGTCGGATCGGCAAGTGGACCATGGGTGTGTCAGGAGTGGCACTGATCAGCACACTTCCCGTGACACGTAGTGCCTTCGCCCAAGAGCCCGAGGTTCCTGCGCCGGCACCTGGCCCCGAACCTCTTGTCCCTGTCTACGACGGTAAAGATCCGGCCGAGTGCGAGTACTGGCGCTGGTGCAACATGGACGGAACGTCCTGTGCCGCATGCAACGGCGGCGGTGTCACCACCTGCGCCCCCGGCAGCAAGCCCGGCGCAGAGTTCTGGGTCGGATGCTGCACCAACCCTGATACCGGCAAGACCTATCTGATCGCCTACTACGACTGCTGTGGTGCACCTTCGTGTTCCAACGCATTCTGCGGCGAACCGGACATGCAGGCCGTGATGTACAACCCGGTCTCCGGAAGCTACGACCAGGAAATCATCTGGTGTGTCTCCGACGAGTCCCAGGCATACACCTGCACGATGGCGCCCATCATCGGTGAGGACTGCCAGACTCGACCGGCCGAGCGCCCCAAGGTCGGTGCCGGATCATGAGCAGTCCGCGAACCCGAAAACTGGCGCGACCCGCCGTTGCCGTCATCCCACTCACCGTCGTACTCGCGCTGGCCGGCTGCAGTTCGTCTGACAACGACGAACCCTCCAGCGCAGGTGATGTCACCTATCCGACAGTTCCGTTCACTGCTCCAGGTGAAGGAATCTCCCTCGGTCACGACGACCAGGAAATCGGCGACACCATTCCCGAGCCGTTGCACGTCGGTTCGATCACCCCGATCGCAGCTGACCGCTTGCTGGGCGTCGAAGGTGGATTCGGCCAACTCGAGCTCAGCGTCAACGTCATCGATCCGAAAACCGGTGTGGCCGAGAGCCGGATCACCGTCGGCCCTGGTATCTGGGATCCGGTCATTCACGGATTCGTCGGGGATTCCGCCGAGGATCCTGCGGTGCTCGCTGCCGAGGTGTGGCGGCCCCGAGGTTCCCGCGGCGCGGCAGATTTCACGGTCAGCACCTACTCCGGAAACCTGCTGGAACCAGCCGAGGTCATGCTTCCGGACGTCGCACGCGTACATTCCCGTCCCGGCTCGAACGCCGTGACGTCCGACGGCAAGTTCTTCGTCACGTGGGACGACGGTTTGTACGGCATCAGAGTGGTCGACCTCGAGAAGAAGGAAGCGACCGGTGCACTCCAGATAGTCGGCTGCGGTCCGTTCACGTGGATGGTCGATCACGAGCTGTACAGCGTCTGCGAGGACACCCGGGAACTGCTGCACGTCACGATCGGTGACGACGGTGTTCCGAAGGAAACCGCCCGAAGCAAGGTCCTACCCGAGGATTTTGTCTCCACCCGCAAGGTCACGTGGGCATCGAAAGCGAATAAAGCCTTGCTGGTCAGTGAGAACGGCGATGTGTACGTCTTCGACTTCTCCAACGGACTACCTCAGGAAGGTGTCAAGCCGATCGGAAACGCCGGGCAGGACTCCGGTCGATTCTCGGAGAACGTCATCAACGCCGACGCAACCCGGCTCGCAATCGCGTACACGGACACGGCTATTCATCCGGACTCTGCTCGGGGAGGCTCACTGGTCAAGATCGACTTGTCCGATGCAACGACCTTCGCCCCGGTGAAGAGCTTGACGCTTGCAGACCTCGGCCTGACAGACATCAAGAGCATGACCTTTTCCGTCGACGGCGCCACGTTCTACGTGCTCGGTACCGGACCTGAGGTCGAAGGCTCCGCTCCGCAGAAGATCGTGGGTTACAACGCGAGCACCGGCGAGCAGGTCAGTTCCGTCGATGTCTCGGGCAACGTCGGGGATGTCAGCGGGTTGATCACACCAGAAGTACTCCGATGAGTCGTCCCGGATCCGGTGTGGTGATGGGCCGGCGCCGCTTCCTGAGTTTGGGAGCACTCGGCGCCGGAGCACTCGGGCTCGGCGCAATGGGGACGATTGCCGGATGCAGTTCCACTGCAGCATCTCCGACGCCGACGACCGATCTCGACTACATCCTGCCCACCGACCCGGAAGTTGCCGCCGCAGAATCGGCGCGAGCCTGGAACGGGACCACCGCTGCGTTTGCCCTTGCCGCCGGATTCTCGACGGTAGATCTTGGCGGACGCCTCGTGGACACGTGGACGTACGGAGGCGCTGCGGTGGCTCCGGAACTTCGCCTGAAGTCCGGTGACCGGGTGAACGTCAGCGTCCAGAACGGCCTCGACGCCGAAACAACACTGCATTGGCACGGAATTCGAATCCGCAACGACATGGATGGCGCGGCACCCACCACGCAGGCTCCCATCGGCGCCGGTTCGAGTTTCGAGTACAACTTCATCGCACCGGATCCGGGAACGTACTGGTACCACTCGCACAGCGGATTACAAGCCGATCGGGGGCTGTTCGGCGCCTTGATCGTCGAGAACCCGAACGACATCACCGGGGCCGACATCGATGCCGTTCTGGTGCTCGACGACTGGCTCGACGGATTGGGTACCACACCGGATTCCGTCCTGATGGCCCTGAACCCGGCAATTTCGGGCGGGCACGGCGGACACGGCGGTGGGGCAACAACTCCGGCGGAACACTCGGAAGCCGACATGTCCGTCGCGCAACAGTTGGTGAGCGGCGGACACGGTTCTTCCGAACCACTCGGCGGGATGACTCAACACATCGCGTATCCACTGCACTTGATCAACGGGCGGCCACCCAACGATCCTGCTGTCGTCACTGCAGCGCCCGGTTCGACCCTGCGACTGCGAATCATCAACGCAGCGGCCGAAACTCCGTACCGGTTTGCTGTGGCCGGTCACGAGATGACAATCGTCGCTACCGATGGCTACGACGTGGAACCAACTCCCGCTGACACCATCATCGTCGGAATGGCCCAACGCTACGACGTACTGGTGACGGTGAAGTCGGGAACATGGCCGGTGGTGGCGAAGGTCGAGGGCCGAGATGGTTATGCGTCGACCGTCCTACGCAGCACCGACGCGTTGGCCCTGGCGAACCCGGATGTGGGCGGAAACCTCTCGGAACTGGCCGGCCGACTGGTCACCGAAAGCGAACTCCGGCCCACGGAATCCGCACGGCTCGAGACGAAATCGCCTGATCGCGACTACCGCATCGAGTTGATCCAGGCCGGCGATCGGTACGTCTGGGGAATGGCGGGGGCCGATGCAGGCAAGCTCGTCATGAAACAGGGCGAACGGGTCCGGATCACGATGAAGAACGCGTCCACGATGTGGCACCCCATGCACACCCACGGCCACACGTTTGCGGTACCGGATTACGGCGGACTTCGCCGCGACACCGTCAACGTCCTACCCGGCACCGAGCTTGCCATCGAGTTCGACGCCGACAATCCCGGCGAGTGGATGTTCCACTGCCACAACGCCTACCACTTCGAGGCCGGCATGACGGCAAATCTGCGTTACGTCCGCTGACAAGTCGAAGAATGGAGAGAACACCTCATGAAGAAACTCGTTCCCGCTTTCCTGGCCGCGTGCGCTGCCCTGAGCCTCACCGCCTGCAGTAGTGATGCCGGTGCGTCGTCGGACGAACCTGCAGTCGTGATCGAGGTGAAGAACATGGCGTACACACCGGCATCGGTCACCATCGAGAAGGGACAGACCGTCGAATGGAAGTTCGACGACAGCGGACTCCCCCACGACGTGGTCGGCAACGGTGATCTCGACGGGAAACTGAAGAGCGAGTTGCTCACCGAGGGAACCTTCTCGTACACGTTCGACGACGCCGGAACCGTCACCTACCACTGCACGCCCCACCCGATGATGGTGGGCACCGTGATCGTTCAATAGTGAGGAGGTGGATCGCCGGCTTCGGCCTCGCCGTCGCGGCGACGTGTGTCCCAGCTTGCGGCACAGAAGATCCCGTCCCCGACGTGGTGGTCGAGATCAGCAATGTTCAGTTCAGTCCGATGGACGTCACCGTGGAGCACGGCGGCACCGTCGTGTGGCGCTTCGACGACGGCGGACTCCTGCATCACGTGGAATCACCCGGCCTGTTCGACAGCGGTATCACCGGAGACGGAACGTTCCGGCACACGTTCGAGAGCGTCGGCGTCTACGAATATTCGTGCTCCGTGCACCCGTACATGATCGGAGTCATCACAGTGCTGTGAACTCTGGCTCATCACTTTTCGCTGCGACTTCGGCTCGACACTTTTCCTGAACCACAAACACTTCGGAGGATCTGATGACTACTGTTCTCTCACACGGCCCACTGCAGACCGACGTCCCTGACATCCGGCCGACCCTTCAAGGCTCGGTCGGCACCGCGACCCGTGTCAGCCTCGTCGCGGCGGGCGCCGCTGCGGGTGCCGGCCTCGCACTCGTGGCCACGCCATCTGCGACAACAGCTTTGACCACAGCTGTTATCGGCGCCGGACTGGTTACGTCGCTGGCCGCGAACTGGTCGACCTGTGGAATGTCCGTCGCCGGAGTTGTTGCGGCGCCGAAGCAAGTCGATCGGAAGGGATCCTCGACTCCCGTCCGCCGACTCGGCTGGCACGCTCTGGGTTCGGTCACGACGGGAGCCGTCACCGGGGCATTGATCGGCGCTCTCGGTGCGGCGATGTCCGGGTACGTGCCGATCGGCTGGGCGCTCGGCGTCTGGGCCGTCGTCGCGGTTGCATACGGGCTGCATGAATTGGGTGCGGTGAGCATGCCGACTCCGATGCGGCGCCAACAGCTTCCGCGCCATCTGCGCCGCACGATGGCGCCGTGGAAGGTCTCGCTGATCTTCGGCGCGATCATCGGTCCGGGATTTCTGATCTTCATCCGCTCGAGTGCGTACTACCTCTTGGCACTCGGCGTCATGGCTTCGGGTACACCGGCTCTCGGGGCGGCGCTGTTCACGGTCGTATCCCTTGGCCGCTGCATGCCCAGCCTCGCGGCAATCGTGCACACCAAGCGCGGTGGCTCGATGCCGGGATTCCTCTCGATCATGTGCGTCGTGGACCGTCGCGTGCAGAGCGTCACCGGCGCGGCATTGATCGCACTGGGAGCATTCGCCGCCGCAGCACTGATCTGACTCTCGACCGAGCACCCTTCACCTCGAGTGAACACACGCTCCGACTCTCCGGAGCGTGTGTTCGCTCGACAGAGACCGTGCGCACTCACCCCGCGTCAGGGAATCGACAGCGCCACCTGGACCGAGTCCTCCGACGGCGACGTCACCTTTGCGTCCCGACTCCACAGCATGTCCAGCGCTGCCTTGGGCTTGGCAAGAACCCACTCCCGGGCGGCGTTCTTGATCAGCGTCGGACTTGCGCACCCGCAATCGCTGTTCACCCCGTCTGCGTCGATGCCGACGTCTCGGCACAATGCCACGGCGCGTGGCACGTGATACCCCTGAGTGACGATCAACGCCTTGGTCACCCCATACGTATGTATGGCCCGGAAGCAGGTGTCGTAGGTGTCGAGGCCGTACGGATCCCCGACGATGCGACGCTCATCGATTCCCTGCTCCACCAGGTAGTTCGTCATCGCGGCGATCTCGTCACCCGAGCCGCCGTTCGCGTCGCCGGAGACCAGGACCGCTTTAGCCTTTCCCGCTTCCACCAGTTCTACTGCTGCGTCCAGCCGCCCTTTCAGGAAAGCCATCGGCTTACCGTCCTTGATCTGCGCGCCCAGCACGATCACGACCGGAGCATCGGGAGCATCGGCGGCGTCCGACGTGTGGCCGGCCGACGCCACGGAAATCCACACGATCGAGCCTGCGTAGACAACCGCTCCGAGCACCGCAATGCCTGCGACCCAACGAGGCCACCGGCGCTTGCGCGGCGGTTTCACTGGATCTGCAGCGGCTTCGTCCATTCGTCGATCAAACCACACGGTTTCTTCACCGCTTAGGCGCTCGGTCGATCCTCCATCCCTCCGCGCCACTGCGCTCGGCCCACAAATCCGAGTACTTCCCACCTCGCGCGATCAGGTCTTCGTGGGAGCCGACCTCCTCGACCCCTCCGGCTTCGAGGTAGACGATGCGATCTGCTCCCTGAATAGTCGACAGGCGATGAGCGATGATCACCACCGTTCGACCACGGGCCAATCGGTGAATTGCCTCGGTGATGGCGACTTCGTTCTCTCCGTCGAGGGCGGAAGTCGCTTCGTCGAGTAGAACTATCGGAGTGTCCTTGAGGAATGCCCGCGCAATCGAGACCCGCTGACGTTCACCGCCGGACAGCAGTGATCCGCCTTCACCTACCCTGGTCTCCTCGCCGCTCGGCAAACGGTCGATCACTTCGCCTAGTCTGGAATCCACCACTGCTTGACGGACCTCCGACTCGGTGGCATCCGGACGCGCCAACCGAATGTTCTCCAGGATGGTTCCGTCGAACAGGTAAACCTGCTGTGAGACAGTCGATATCCGAGACATCAATGCTCTCGTTCCGATCTCGCGAACATCGGCTCCCCCGATGGTTACCGCACCTTCGTCGACGTCCCAGAATCTGGAGATCAGCCGAACCAGAGTTGTCTTTCCGGAACCGGAAGGACCGACCAGAGCGGTGACCGAGCAGTCCGGGAATTCGAGACTCACGTTACGAATCACGCGATCCGGGCCGTAGCCGAAGGAGACCGAATCGAACCGAATATCATACGACGTAGGCTCTTTCGGCACCTCAGGTTCCGCCAGCACCGGTACATCGATCATCTCTCGGACAGATCCGAGCGACACCCGGGCCAGTGAGATACCTTCACCGAATCCTGCGAGCATCTGCATCGGCTCCACGAACCTCACGGCCAACACGAGAACAACGATCACGCTTGCTGTGTCGATGGACCCGGTGGTGACCAGCAGTGCCGCCAGAACCAGGACGGTGAGAAAGGCAACCTGAACGACGATCATGAAGCGCAGCAGATACTTGTCGACCGATCCGATTTCCTGCAGGTGTGCGTGCCGGTTGGACACAAGAGCTTCGTCCAACCGAGTCCAGCCTTCGCCGCTCTTACCGGCCGAACGTAGAACTTGCTGCGCCTGTGCATATTCGACGACGCGCGATGCCAACTCGGATTCGCTCTTGCCGATCGCCTCGTATTCGGGAACAACCGCACGCTGCACGTTGCGGTAAGCCCGAATCCCCAGTGGAACGAAGACGACCATCGCGAGGGATAGTCGCCAGTCCACAAACAATACAGCGATCGCCACTGTCGCTGGAGTCACCGTGACGGTGACGAGTTGCGCGATGATCATTCCCGGGATGCTCATCAAGATAGCCGTGCCCTCGGTGACCAGGCGAGTGAACGCTCCACGGTTTGCCTTGCTGAACCACCCGAGCGGAACCTGCACCAAGTGCTCACCGAGGCGATGCATGATTCCACCGGCAAAACCCTCGATTCCGATGCGGTACGCCCGATTCTCGGCGATCCACCGTACGGCGCCACAGGCCACCGCCACGAGAGCAGCCGTGACAACCCACGGCACTGCGGCGTCGTAATCGCCGCGAACCACCGCTTTCAGGATCGGAATCATCAGTGCAAAGACGACACCCTCGAGTATCCCAGCGAGGGTGAAACCTGCTATCTGACCTCGCATCCCATTGCCGCGCCCGAGGATTTCGTCCAGGTCGCGAATCATTGCAGCGCCTTTCGCGGAGAGATGTCTTCGACGAGGGGGTTCTGGAGCGCCCACATCCGCGCGTAGGTTCCGCCGAGCGCCGACAACTGTTCGTGCGTACCGTTTTCCACGATCCGTCCGGCGTCGAGAACGAGTATCTGATCTGCGTATCGGACGGTGTGCAGTCGATGAGCGATCACCATCAGGGTGCCGCCGTCTGCACTGATCTCGCCCAGTGCGCGTTGAACGGCCGATTCACTGTGGGGATCGGCCTGCGAAGTCGCCTCGTCCAGGATGACGATCGGCGGGTTCTGAAGGATGGCGCGGGCGATCGTCAGGCGTTGCTTCTCCCCACCCGACAGCTCACCGCCCGAACCACCACCGCTCTCGGTGTCATACCCGTCCGGCAGTCGCATGATCACGTCGTGAATCTGCGCCCGCCTCGCCGCTGTCTCCACTTCCAGATCCGTTGCATCCGGTCGACCGAGCCGAATATTCTCGCGCACGCTGTCCCGCAGGAGCACAACATCTTGGAAGACGATGGCCATTGATCTCAAGAGTTCGCGACTGGACTGATCTCGTAAATCACTTCCGCCCAGTCGAATAGACCCGTCCGTGACGTCCCAGAACCGCGGAAGTAGACGCGCCAAAGTGGTCTTTCCGGAGCCGGAGGGGCCAACGATCGCGGTCACGGTGCCCGGTTGCATCTCGAAGGAGATGTTCTCGAGGACGCGCTGCCCAATGGTGTATTCGAAGCCGACGCTGTCGAATTCGACCAAAGTGCTGCGAGCAGGCACTGCATCCTGAGGTTCGGCCAGCTCTGGTTCGCCGAGGATGCTCTCGACGTGAGTCGCTCCCAGTTGGCCTTCGCGGTAGAGGTTGGCCATCGTTCCCATGTGCAGAACCGACGACGGAACACCGATTCCGACGACCAGAAAGGCAACAAGAGCTACCGGGGTAATCCAACCCCCGGACAACATTGCAGTTCCCGTCGCCGTGATGACCACGATGAGTACCGCCGGTGAGAGGAGGATCGACATTGCGACCACCTGCCGTCCCATCCCCGACATCCATCGCACGCACACCGCAACCATCGAATCGACAGCGCTCGAGTAGCGCGCGAATGCGCGACTCCCACTCCCGTACGTCTTGACAACCTCGATACCGTCGCCCAGTTCTACTGTCGCAGAGGTCAATGTCGACATTGCAAGATTCCAGGAGTCGACGTTCGTTCGATAGGCTCTGCGCATCGACGGCGCGGCGAGAGCGAGACACACTCCGATGTAGCCGACCAGGACCAGGCTGAACTTCCAGTCCATCGCCACCAGATAGATCAGGGCCACTATCGGCGACAGTATCGCTGGTACCACGTCGGCGGGAAGGTGAGCGACGAGAAGATGCATCCGCTTCACGTCGTCCGTCATCGCCTGCTTCACTTCACCGGTGCCACCATTTGCAAACCACCCCAGAGGAACTCGGGACAGATGCCGAGCGATACGCGAGCGGATCGAGTATTTGAAATGCGCGTCGGCGGTGTGACAGACGGTCAGTGCTGCGTTGTAGACGACAAAACCGAGAATTGTGCCCGCTGCACCGATTGCGGCCCACATCCAGACCAGGTTCAACGACGAGCCGGTCAGGAGCACCCGCGCGATCTCGACCACCGCAACGTAGGGCAGGAATCGCAACGGCACCGACAGTGCCGACAGACCCGCCCCTAGGAGGAGTTGATTTCTCACCGGCGCGATCATCCTGCCCAAAGCGTCTCGGTCGACGAGTCCAGGCGAGTCTTCCGGGGCTGCGGACTCGTTCACTTTCATTGCCGCACTCACTCTTCGACGATGATCGTGCCGGTCATGTTCGGATGTGGTGTGCACGTGTAGGTGAACGTTCCGGCTTTGTCGAAGGTCTGACTGTAGGTTCCGCTTCCTTGGAGATCGCTCTTGATCCCCAACTCGGCGAACACGA
>NZ_LVCT01000161.1:0-5621 GCF_001647205.1 Rhodococcus sp. EPR-134 | reverse complement strand
CGAGATCTCGACCGGCGCTTGCTCGGTAGATCCCGTCGAATCGTTGCCGCACGACGTCAGTGTGAATACCGCTGCAACAGCGATCAATGTGGTCAATCCGGTGCGAACTGACATTCTGCTCTCCTCATCGAACGTAGTTGAGGTCGGCAGTCATCCCGGCCTCGAAGTGGTACGCGTTGTGACAGTGAAACATCCACCGTCCTGGATTGTCGGCGTCGAAGTCGATCGCCATTTGTGTACGCGGAAGTACGATCACGGTGTCTCGGCGAAGCCCGCCGTAGGAGGGAACCGAGAAGGTGTGCCCATGGGTGTGCATCGGGTGCCACATGTCGGTGTCGTTGTTCATGACGATTCGTATTCGCTCGCCCTGCTTCATTCTCAACCGACCTGCATCGGCGCCCGCCATTCCCCAGAGGTATCGATCGCCGGCCTGAATGAGATCCACCGAATACGCACGATCCGGTGCCCTCTGCTCCAGCGCTCCTGACGGGCGAAGCTCCGATTCCAGAACGAGCCGACCGCCGGAACCTGACAGCACTGCAGGCGAAGTCAGGTCGACGACCGCTACCGAATCCGGCGTCCGAAGCAGGCACGCGACGCCACCTGACTTCCCTTCCACCTTCGCGGCGATGGGCCACGAGCCGGACTGCACCGTCACCAATACGTCGTATCGCTGCGCGGGTGCGATCAGAATCTCGTCTCCGGCTGTGTAGGCAACGTCCTGCCCGTCAGCACTGACAACGGTCATCTCGTGCCCGGCGACCGAGAAACGGTACGGAGTCTCCGCCCCGGCATTGATCACCCGCAATCGAAGCCGAGTTCCGGCCGTCGCACTGACGACGAAGGGATCTTCCACAGGCCGTCCGTTGATCAGATGCAGTGGATACGTGATGTGCGTTGCCATTCCACCGAGCGCCTTGGAATTTCCGTGACCACTGCCGAGAAGTCCTGCGGCAGAATCAATCTCTGCACCATCGACTTCCGGTGGAGTGCCGCCGTGCCCGTGGTGTCCTCCCTGCACGTCCGGTGACAATGCGCGAAGCACTGCATCCGGGGTTGTTCCCAGCCCGTCGAGCCAGTCGTCGATCACGATGACGACGTCCTCGTCGGCTCCGGTCCGGTCGTTCGGGTCCTCGACCACGAGTGCACCGAATAACCCTCGATCGGCCTGCAAGCCTGAATGGGAGTGGTACCAATATGTTCCGTGATCCGGGGCCACGAAGTCGTAGGTGAACTCGGCACCTGGTTGGATTCGTTCCTGGGTGACCGGCGGGACGCCGTCCATGTCGTTGCGGATCGCAATGCCGTGCCAGTGCACCGAGGTCTCCGTCGGAAGGTCGTTCTGCAAAAGAACGTTGAGCCGGTCTCCCTTGGAGATTCGAAGCTCCGGGCCAACTGCTTCCGCACCGTACGACCATGTGTCGACCTCTCTGGCGCCCAGACTCACCCGAGCCGGTGCAGCTGTCAGATTCCGTTCGACTGTGCGCCCGCTATGAAATCTCGCCTGTTCGGCAGCACGAACTTCGTCGTCGAACGGTGAAATCTCAGAACTGGATTCGTTCGCCGAACCACGGCTGCACGCACTCAATGCCACAGAACCCAAAGCCGCAGAACCCACAGCCGCAGAGCCGAGCGTCACCGCTCCCCATCGCAGAGCCAGGCGCCGACTCAACGCACTCGAACTCATGCCGTCAGCGCCGTGAATTCCTGATAGCGCGTCGCGGCAACATCTTCGGTTCCGGTGCCGGTCAGATTGCCGGCAGCCATGGCATCCATGTCCTCGATCATCCAGAAGGTGGCGAAGGGATGAGTGGCAAGCCACATGTCTCCGTTGACCTTGGCCACTCGGTTCTCCTGCACCGCTGAAAGACTCGAGAATCCGGGAACACCGGCAACCTTGCCGAACTCGTACACGCCCTCGTCGAACACGGCTATGATCCGAGCATCCTGCGCCGGGATCGCCTCGTCGGACAGGGGCGCATACGGCAGTCCTCCAGCGGCATTCGATCGCTGGGATTCCGGACGCCCGAAGCCGCTCTCCGCCAACAACAACGACGGCGGCGCCTGCTCGGTGGTGGTGGCAAGGATTCCAGAACTGCTCATCAGCACCGACACGGTGTTCGCTTCACCACCGGACCGAGCAGAGACGTCAGCGATCTTGCCCTCCAAGGCGACAGTCAGCTTGTCGGCAACCGACTGACGATCAAAAGCGCGTCCGAAGAAGGCAAGATTCTCACGCCACGGAGTGGTGACGGCTGGGACCGGCACTGTGGGGACGGTCGACGCGAGGGAGTCGTAGTAGCTCCGATCGCCCATCGACGTGAAGATGACCAGTCCGGGATCCTGTGCGAGTACCTGCTCGATCGGGGGTGCACCGAGCGGCGGCACCGTGACCACCTCGGTACCAGCTGACGCCAAGATGTCCTGGCCGATCTCCGATCCCCACGACGTGAAGACCACGTCAGGGGTGATGCCGACGGCAAGGAGACCGAGTGCGGCGTATTCGTCGAGGGAAACAATTCGCCCGAGGTCGCCCGGAACCGACGTTTCACCGAATTCATGGGACACAACACGCGTTCCCTCGGCAGGTTCCGTCGTCGGTCCCGCCTCACTCGAGCTACAGGCGGCCGCAGTCAGGGCAACGACACTGACCAGCAGCGAAGCACCCAGCCTCGATAGGTAACCGGGTCGCGTTTTCAACTTCATGGTGTCCTTCAGCTTCGAAAAATCGGGGGCTTCGCATAAATCCGAGCACTGCTCGGATTTGGCAAGTAAACCTCACCTAAGTTCATCCGTCAATCGCTTGCGTCGACTACGCGACGCGATCCGACGCCACTAAGCTCGGTCGGACCATGACTGCGCCATCACCTGACAAGAAGTCCGCCGCGAAATCACAGCGCCGCCGGAGTTACAACACCGGGATCACTGCGGACGCGGTGCTGACCGTGGCGTTCGGGCTCAGTCGCGAGCACGGAGTCGAGGGCTGGTCGCTGCGGCAGCTGCTCGGCGAACTCGATACGTCGTTCTCCGTCGTCTATCGACTCGTCGGAGATCGGGACGCACTCTCGGCTGCGGTGGTCGACAGTGCGGTGTCGGCCGTGAACGTGCCATCCGCACAAGAAGATTGGCGTCAATGGCTGACGCATCTGCTCTTGCAGATGCGAGAGGCCTTGATCAAGTGTCCAGGCGCGGCACAGTGGCTGCTGATGAACGGAGTTGCCACCCAGCGCAGCCGGGAACTCATGGAGGCCGGATTGGCATCGCTGATCGACGCCGGGTTCGGGGAAGAAGCCGCTCAGGCTTACACCGTCGCCTTCACCTCGACAACCACACTGATCGCCATGAACGACGCCAGGCGCATTCCCAGCGGACAGCCTTCACCCGATCACAGCGCGATGCTGGAACGACTGAGTAACGACAGACCCTCAGATCCTCGTTCATCGATGGAGACACTGATCGGGAAGTTCGCCGGTCCACCGGATGCTGCGGAAGCAACACGGGCAGAACACTATCGCTACACACTCGACCGTGTCCTCGACGGCCTCGAGGCGCGGCTGAACGCAATCAAGGAGTCACAGAAATGACCGAGGGTCGCTGTCGCAGTTGTGCGACAGCGACCCCGCGGATGATCTGGATTCTCGGTATGCCTAGCGGAACAGGTTCGCGACGAACGGAATCGTGTCGGCCTGTGATTCGACCAAAGCGCCGCTGTGATCGGTGTTGTAGGTCTTGAACGTGACCGGTTCACCGTTGGCGACCAACGCTGCAACCAGCGAAAGTGCAGACGGTGCAGGGACATCCACGTCAAGCAGGCCCTGGCCGATGAAGATAGGGCGGTCGTATCCACTGGTCGGTACACCCATGTAATCGTTCAGCAGACCCTGGAAGTTCGGGATCTGACTGAGCGGGCGGGAAAAGATGTCACCGAGGACCAGATCCTTGGATGCCTCGTCCAGGTCTGCGGCGCAGAGCTTTTCGGCCGAGTCGACCTTTTCCCTTCCCAAGTCGTTCAGGTAGGAATTCAAGTCGATCTCGGGGTGCGCTTCCCGCAAGCCCGCGAGGATGTAGAGCGCGTACGACGTCAACCCGCCGCCGAGGGCGATGGGAGGGAAGCCCGGACCGGCAGGCAGGAGGGTCAACTCGATGTTGGCCGGCACTCCGGTACCCACGCCACCGCGGTAGTCGAGCGAATCCCCTCCATACTCGGTTGCGTAGCGCGCCGTCGTGATGGCCGCACCGCCGCCCTGCGACTGTCCGACCACTGCCCACCGATTCGAGATGGTGGGGTCGATCACCCGAGCAGCTTTGACCGAGTCGACGACGCTGTGCGCCTCCACCTTTCCGTCGAGATACGGCATCAGCCCTGGTGTACCCAGACCGACGTAGTCGGTGGCGACGACGGCGTAGCCCTCGGAGAGCCAACGCCCCAGGTAGGGGTAGTCACGCTCGGGCAGGCCAGGACCGACCAGCGAAGGGGCACAGGAATCGTCGAGTCCCGTGGTGCCGTGCGCCCAGGCGATGACGGGCCACCCGCCTTCCGGTGCCGGACCGGCCGGGACGTAGTACGCGCCACTGCTCAGCGCAGGCCCGCCGTTGGAACCGATGGTCCAGTACGTGAATCGCTTGGCGTCGGCGGTACCCGGAATCCACAGATCTTTCGGTAGCGGCTCACTCGACACCACAGTGCCGGTGGCTTGCGACGCGCTCGGTGCCTGTGCGGACGCGATGGGCGCAGCAACGGCGGAGCCGATCGTTGCAGCACAGAGGGCTGCGATGGATATGCGGGCAAACGACTTCGACTGGAATTTCACGTCTGACGACTCCGGTTCGTGCGGTGGGCGACCTCGTTGGACGTTATCGTAGATTTTGTTTAACCGATCGGTCAAGCAAAATCTTGCAGCTTCCTGAAACGTATATGTCGAGATTCCGGCCCCAACTCCGACCTAGCATCGAACCGCACGAAAAAACAGTAGGAGGATGTGTCCATGGCACACGTACGGCGTTTCGACCACATCGGCATCACCGTCGCGGACCTCGAATCAGCGACGGCATTCTTCGTCGGTCTGGGTCTCGAGGTGGAGGGCACCGGATCCGTGGAGGGTGAGTTCGTGGAAACCGTCTGCGGTATCCCTGGAGCCAAGTGCGAAATCGCCATGCTGCGCCCGCCGGGCGAAGGATCACGGCTCGAGCTCTCGTCCTTCGTCACGCCCGAGCACGTACCCGGATCGCCTGCTCCGATGGCCAACGAGATCGGGATACGCAACGTGTCTTTCGAGGTGGGCGATCTCCAGGCTGCGGTCGACGCGGTGGCTGCGGACGGTTACGGACTCATCGGCGGGATCGGCGAGTACGAGAACAGCGTGCGCATGGCCTACGTCCGGGGGCCTGAAGGAATCATCGTGTCCCTGTTCGAGCAGATCGCCTGAAGCGTCACGGCATTCGGAGCGTCAGATCGCCTTCCAGGAGCTGGCCAGAGCGCCCATCGCAGCCGCGAATTCGGCGAACGCCGCGTCGATTCTGACGCGGTCACCGGTGGTCACCAGATCGAGCGTCAACCCGCGAATCTGCGCCAACACGATCGTCGCGTAGCGATCAGCGCGATCGGGTGGACATCCGTGCGC
>NZ_LVCT01000160.1:0-8997 GCF_001647205.1 Rhodococcus sp. EPR-134 | reverse complement strand
AGATCTCGAACATCAAGCGAAAGTTCGGCAACGATTCCGCTGATGTGCGCCCATTCCAGTAACTCGTCAACATCTCGACGATGTCGGTCCCGGAAGAGATGTCGAGAGAAGAGCTGTCTCGCAGGGTGGCAACTACTTCAGTGAGCAGTTGTTCCTTCGAACCGAAATGATGGATGAGTGTCGCATGACTGATCCCCAGATCCTTGGCCAATGGCCGCATGGACAGTTCACCGACGCCGTTCGCCGTGACGTACGCGGTTACCTGCTCGAGCAATTCGGCACGGCGATGCTGGTAACGCAGTTTCCGGCCGTCGACCGGCGTGCTGTCCTCCACCTGCAGGAGCCTACGCAGTACCGGAAACACAGCAGTACCGGAAACACGGCAGTACCGGTTACACGGTGACGTGGTGGCGATCCGATCGACTGATCGTCACAGCGGCGACGACAACACCGATCACCACGCCGATGAGAGTGTCCGCGACGCGAGCCACTGCCGCTTCGGTCCCGATCGGAGCACTGAAACCGATGAGGAGCAGTGCCATCGGGGTGACGGCCAGTGATGTCAGTGCATAGTTCTTGATCACGAGCAGCTCAGCAGCAGTCTGCAGAATCACGACCACGGCAACCGCTTGCCAGTAGCCGAGCGTCAATGCGATGAGAGCAGCAGCGACGACGGCGCCACCGACATTTCCCACCAACCGCTGAATCCCACGCTGGACGGTCTGCTTGTAGTTCAGCCCCTGCATCGCGGCGATGGCACCCATCGACGCCCAGAGCGGATGCTCCAACCCGGCTCCCGCCGCGAGCCAACCGGCCAGAGCCGACGCTGCCACGATGCGGAGAGCATTCATCCGCACCGGGCGCGAATACAGCCGATTCAATCCTTCGAGAAAATAGCCTTCGGGCGCGGCCAGGTTCTTTGCCGGTGCGAGATCGTGTTCGATCATGCTGGAACGCTTGAGCTTCCGAAGCTCCTTCTCGTGCCGAGCAATGCTGCGAATCAGGGTGGCGTCGCCGTGCAACTGCCACTCCTGAACTGCCGCTTCTGCTTCGTCGAGCACCGCCACCAGTTCGCGTCCGTGATCGACGGTCGACTTGATCCGGCCACTCGACGCAATAACCAAGCGGGCGTTGGCAATCGATCCGAGCGCCGGTTCCACTCCGCCTGCGCCGGACTGTTCGAGACGCCCCACCGCAGAAACTGCACGGGCAACTGCCAGGCGGGCAGGTCCCATCGGCAGTACGAGCGCTGGGAGCATCGCGGCCGCCCAACCGACCAGAACTCCGAGCGCACCGGCAGTGACCAACCGCGCCAAATCATCAACGCTGGAGGCATATCCGGCTGCACCGGTCGCCGCGAAGACGAGGATGACGGGCCCTGGTCCGGTGATCCGGAAGCCCGACATGAAGCAGTACGACGCACCCGCAAGCAAAGAGAGGATGCCGATCTGCAACCACATCGGAACGCCCGCGACACCCATGGCGCCGCCGAAGGCAATCGAAACCACCAGTGCAGCACCCACCATTGCCAGCTTGCCGGCCAACCGTGGATACGGCTCGTACCTGCCGAACGCGGCGCACAGCGCGCCCAAGGCCGCGAAGCCGGCCAATTCCCGATGCCCGAGCAGTCCGCCGACCACGAGGACTACGGCGGTGGCGAGCCCGACCCTGATCGCGGGGGCGATGGTCGCGTCGGCAGATCCGACGCGAAAAGCCGCTCGCCACGTCGCCCCGGAGACGGTATGTGCAATGGCTTCACTCGAATGAGTGAGACGGCTGGGCGTCCTGGCTGCGGTTTCGGTTCGGCTCACCCAATCAGCATACATTTATTTCACTAGTAAATTACTTGTGAAGTAATGTGAATTCTGTCGCTAAGATAGGGACATGGGCGCGGCGAACAGATCCGAAGACGACTTCATCGACAAAGTCCGTCGCGAATGGAAGCGCGCCTACCCCGAGTTCGACACTGCTCCCGTCGAGGTGATGGGCCGGATCGCCCGCATCAACGCGCAGTCTCTTCACCAGCTCGACCGCGCACTGGCGTCCAGCGGGGTCTCTCGCGCCGAATTCGACGTGATGAGTGCACTTGCTCGCAGTGACCGTCCCCTGCGGGCGAGCGAAGTCACCGCCGTCACGATGGTCAGCGGCGCCGCCACCACAAAACACGCAGACCGCCTGGCCAAGCTGGGCTTTGTCGAGCGTCAGCGCTTCGAACACGACGGACGAGTGGTTCTGCTTCAACTCACCGATGCCGGTCGCGCATTGGTCGAGGCAGAGTTTCCCCGACGCGTCGAGCGAGACCGTCAAGTACTCACCGGACTCGACGAGGACGAACGTGCCCAACTGACGGCACTGCTCAAACGCATCTCACTCAACATCGACTCGGGGATCTGGGACTGACCTACTTCGGCAGCGGCACGTTCTGCAAACGCACCTGACCGCGCGCCACCTCTTTGCCCGATTCCGGATCGGTGATGACCACCGACCACAACTGCTGAACCCGGCCCTGCTGTATCGGCACAGCCACGACGTCCACGCGCCCACCCGTACGCGCCCGCAGGAAATCCGTTCCGTTGTGCACTCCGACGGCAAATTCGCCACGGTCCGCCACTGCAGTGCTGGCCCCGATGCTCGCGGCGGACTCGACGGCGGTCGTGTAGACACCGCCGTGGACTACGCCCCACGGCGTGTGATGCTCCTCGGACAGATCGATGTGCCCGACAACCTTCGTGCCGGACACCTCGTCCAGTTGCAATCCGGCAGCGCTGACAAATCCGCTTGCTGCCTCGAGATTCAATTCCGTCATGACGACCCCTCATCTGCTCCGTTGGATTTCTCGACCTACCTTCCGCCCTCGCATACATGCCGTCAAGTGCTAAGTTGGAATTCCCAACTAACATTTCCAACTAACAGGGGCCCAGAGATGACGGCGACAAAAGGACGCAACTGCTCCATCGCCAACGCCTTGGAGGTCGTCGGCGAGAAGTGGTCACTGTTGGTGCTCAGAGAAATCGCCCTCGGGCAACGACGGTTCGACGAGATCGCCGCGGGCACGGGTGCGAGCCGCGACATCCTCGCCGCGCGTCTACGCACCCTTGTCGACGCCGACGTCCTCGCGAAGCGACGCTACGAAGACCATCCACCGCGCTACGAATACGTCGCCACCGAATCAGGGAAGGCGCTCTATCCCATTCTGATGGCGCTCATGGAATGGGGGGACGCCTTTGCGACGACGGGTCCACCGCCAACCGTCGTCGAACACCGTTGCGGTGAGATCCTGCACGCCCAAGTTGTGTGCGCGCACTGCAAAGAGCCGCTGGCCGCCAAAGACGCGCATGTAGTCGAACTCTCGCCGCCTGCTCGATAGCGTCAGCGTCCGGGCGGAAACCCGCCTGTTGCGATCGGACCCCAGGAGTCGACGGTGACGCGGATCAGGCTCTTACCCTGCTTGCGCATGGCTTCGCGGTACTCGTCCCAGTCGGGATGATCACCGGCGATGGATCGGTAGTAGTCGACCAACGGTTCCACCGAGTCCGGGAGGTCGATCAACTCCGCGGTTCCGTTCACCTGGACGTACGGGCCGTTCCACTCGTCGGAGTGGACACACAGAGACACCGCCGGGGTGCGGCGGACATTCGCGGCCTTGGCCCGTTCCGGGTACGTGGAGATGACGATCCGACCCTCGTCGTCGACCCCGCACGTCACCGGAGAGATCTGCAACTCGCCGGATTTCTTCACCGTGACGAACGTGGCCCGATGGCGCGGCCTGATGAACTCGAGGAGTTCGGCAAACGACACACGATCTGCGCTGGCGATCTTGGACATGACCTCAGCCTAATTCGATTTACGAACTGACGCTCATGGCATCTCGATGGTCTGAGCACGTGCGATTTCGCCGATTGCACGAATGATGTACGCGCTCTGAGCTTTCTTCACTCCGGTCGACAAA
This sequence comes from Rhodococcus sp. EPR-134, assembly GCF_001647205.1. NCBI lineage: Bacteria > Bacillati > Actinomycetota > Actinomycetes > Mycobacteriales > Nocardiaceae > Rhodococcus > Rhodococcus sp. EPR-134. Next base: position 5,048 of record NZ_LVCT01000160.1, on the reverse strand, counting down.
CTCCCGATGACCAGAACCGCCGAACGCAGGTACGCGCCGTGCCCGATACGGAACGAATCGTCTTCCAGATCCGAGATCCCGAGCGCCCCGGTGTAGACCGCAGCGAGCGCCTGCACGTCCAGATCCGGCAGCCACACGATCGTGGACTTGGCGCAGGCGGTGAGCGCATCCTGCACGTCCTCGCTGGACAAGCCGTCCGGATGCGTGTCCTCGAGCAATTCGCGCACGATCGCCGCGTGAACCGAGCTGACCTGCTCGAAAGAGAGCCCGCGCAGTTCCTCGACAGCCACGAGTAGTCCGTCACGATTTGCCGCCCGCACCGCGGCGAGTGCGTCGGCCGTGGCATCGGCGATGTCACGGGCGACCTTCGGCCAATGCGTCGGCCAGCTCTGTTCTGGCGTCCGCTGTTCTGGCGTCATCGTGGTATCTCCTCGGTCCTCGTGTTCATGCGGAAGCCTTCCACATCCCACCGACAGGCCAGGCGATCCGTCAGCGCAGCCGCTCCAACAAGGACATTGCGTTGTGCGGCGCAAAGCCTTTCATGTCGTTGTCGAAGTAGACGTACACGTCGAGGCCCTCGTCCATCCAATCCCGAAAGCGCTTGGACCACTTGTCCAGAGCTTCGTCGGTGTACCCACTCGCATACAGTTCCTTGTCCCCGTGCATCCGCACATAGACAAAATCGGCAGTAGGAGTGGTGATGCGGGGATACCTGCCGGCTGTGTCTGCGACGACAAAACCGATGGAGTGCTCGCGCATCAGGTCCACGGCTTCGTCGGTCTCGAAGCTGGCGTGCCGCGCTTCCACTGCGTAGCGAATCGGCACGTCCCTCTCGGTCTGGGCGAACACTCGGTCTTCGGTGAGTTTGTCGTCGTGCTGCGCTGCCAGATCGGCTGCAGCCTGAGTGGTACGGGGAAGACCGTCGAAGAAGTCGGCCAATCGCTGCGATTCGAACTGCAGCGTCGGAGGTAGTTGCCACAGAATCGGCCCGAGCTTGGGGCCGAGGGCGAGCGTTCCGGCGGCAAAGAAGTTGGCGAGTCCGTCACGGGCGTCGAGCAGCCGTTTCATGTGTGTGATGTACCGGCCGCCCTTGATCGCGAACACAAAATCTTCGGGAGTTTCGCTGCGCCATTTGGTGTAGCTTTCCGGCTTCTGCAGCGCGTAGAACGAGCCGTTGATCTCAATCGACGTCAATCTCTCTGCGGCATAAGACAATTCTTTGCGGTGAGCAAGACCTTTCGGATAGAAATCTCCGCGCCACGCGGGATACGTCCACCCGGAGATACCTACCCGAATATCTGCCATCGATTCAGACTAAGCGGCACTCGAGCGTTTTGGCACTCCGTGTTTCAAACTCCGGCGCTGAGCGCGACGGATACCGGTACGACGGTCAGGCACACCACCGCACCGATGAACAACGCGATCACGAGGCGACGGTCCCACTTTCCGCGTGCACCACTGGCAGCGAGCATGAAGATCACAAAACCTACACACACGGACACGATAGTCACGATCACCGGAGTTCCAACCATGCCGTGATTGTCCCCTACCCATTGCCACCGAGCGCCCTACGGGTACACGATCGAAGTACCCATCCCGAGCTAGGAGTGGAAATGCCGAAATACCTCTGGCAAGTGACGTACTCACCCTCCGGCGCCGCCGGTCTACAGCAGGAGGGAGGCACTGCGCGGCGCGACGCGATAACGCGAATGGTCGAAAGCATCGGTGGCACTGTCGAATCCTGCCACTTCGCACTGGGCGGTCACGACATGTTCGTGATCGGCAACCTGCCGGACGACGTCGCGGCAGCCGCATTGAGCATTCGCACGGCTGCGGCAGGTGCAGCACGCTCGGAGTCGATCACACTGCTCACGCCGGAGCAGATCGACGAGGCAGTCAAGCGACCGACCGACTACCGCGCGCCGGGCAAATGACGACGGAAGGAATAGATCCCGGCAGCAGCCGAGTTGCACCCGCTGTGACGGAGACTACGAAAACACCTGACCTGGGAACCTACGGAATCTGGCGAGGAGCGGCTGGTTTGCCGCCCGAGCTGGGAACTGCGATCGAGAAACTCGGTTTCGGCACCATCTGGATCGGCGGCTCCCCACGCGCCGATCTACGGATCGCCGAGAAACTTCTCGACGCGACCGAGCACATCACCGTGGCAACCGGAATCGTCAACATCTGGTCCTCACCTGCGGCTGAGGTGGCGGAGTCCTATCACCGACTCGAAGCCGCGCACCCGGGGCGATTCCTGCTCGGCGTAGGCGTCGGACATCCGGAGGCGACCGGCGACTACACCAAGCCGTACGCCTCACTCGTGTCGTACCTCGACGAACTCGACGCGGCCCAGGTCCCGGAATCGCGGCGCGTCCTCGCCGCACTGGGGCCGAAGGTGTTGAAACTGTCCGCCGCTCGCGCCGCCGGCGCGCATCCGTACCTGACCACCCCCGAACACACGGCCGAAGCTCGCGAAATCCTCGGCCCTTCGAAGATCCTGGCCCCCGAGCACAAGGTGGTCCTGGAAACCGATCCGGAGAAGGCCAGAGCAATCGGTCGCCCCGCCGTCGCCAACCCGTATCTGTATCTGCGCAACTACACGAGCAATCTCGAGCGCCTCGGTTTTGCGCCCGAAGAGTTGGCCAACGAGGGGAACGATCGCGTCATCGACGCCCTGGTTGCGCGGGGTACCGCGAAGTCCATCGCGGATCGACTTCGGGAGCATGTCGCGGCGGGTGCCGATCACGTTGCGATCCAAGCACTTCCCGCCGAAGGTGATCCGATCGCGACCTACGAAGCACTGGCCGCCGAACTCTTCGACTGACCGGGCAACCCTTGACTTGGATAAGTAGTGTCCGAGTATACTTGGACACTACTTATCCAAGTAAAGGAGAAAAACATGAAGATCGTCATTTTCGGAAGCGGACTCATCGGAAGCCAGGTCGCCGCCAAGCTCGCTGACGCCGGGCACGACGTGAAGGCGCTCGGTCGCGGCGACGGGATCGACATCACCACCGGCGCAGGTATCGCCGAGGCAGTCGAGGGTGCCGACGTCGTCGTGGATCTGACCAATTCCCCTTCGTGGTCGGACGACGACGTCTTGGCCTTCTTCCGCGACGGAACCGGCCACATCCTCGCCGCGGAGGAGAAGGCAGGCGTCGGGCACCACGTCATACTGTCCATCGTGGGTGCCGATCGACTGCCCGATTCCGGGTACATGCGAGCCAAGGTCGCCCAGGAAGACCTGGTCAAAGCGGGCCCGACCCCCGACACGATCGTCCGATCGACCCAATTCTTCGAGTTCGTCGCCGGAATCGCCGACGCGGGAACCACCGACGGCGCCGTCCACGCAACGCCGGGACATCTGCAACCCATCGCGTCTCGAGACGTCGTGTCCCACGTCGCCGAGGTAGTGACCGGCGCGCCGCAAAACGGCACGGTCGAGATTGCCGGACCCGAACCGCTGGGCATCGACGAACTGGTCCGGCGCTTGTTCCTCGTCACCGGCGACAAGCGTTCGGTTATCTCCGATCCCGAAGCCGGCTACTTCGGCGCGAAACTCGACAACTCGGCACTGACCCCGACACCCGGTGCAGATGCATGGATCGCGCCGACAACATACGACGCGTGGCTTGCCGAGAAGGCCTGACGTCGACAACTCGAGCGACGTCCGGCCCGCACCGCTTTCCGCGGCGTCGATAGAGTCCAATCATGAAGCTTTCCGGAGGCGTGGAGTGGTCACTCCACTGCTGCGTGGTTCTGAGCCAGTCCGAGGGGCCGGTACCCACAGCCAGACTCGCCGAACTTCACGGGGTGTCGAAGACATACCTGGCGAAGCATCTGCGAGCGCTCGCGCACGCCGGTCTGGTCAATCCGACCGAGGGCCGAGACGGCGGGTACGTTCTCACCCGGGCTCCCGAGAAGATCACCGTTCTCGACGTCGTACAGGCCGTTGACGGCACCGAACCTGCGTTCCGGTGCACGGAGATTCGACAGCAAGGAATCCTCGCCGCTCCACCGGAGCAGTGCCGTTCCGCCTGCGGAATCGCCAAGGTCATGGCCGACGCCGAAAAAGCCTGGCGCGCATCGCTGTCGGGGGTCACTATTGCAGATCTTGCTGCAACCCTGAACCTTCCGGCACTCAGAAAGATCCTGACCACACCGATCACACCCTAGAGCAGCCCACACCCCACGAGACGGCAATCCATCGTTCAACTATCGGGTACCTTGTTCGGGGATCAAATCTTGACGAAGAATCTTCCGGGAATTTTCGCAAGATCTCGGAGGGGGTTTCATGGGAGTCAGTGGCGCTGCGGGGTTGGGGCAGAACATTCGTCAAACAACTGGACTGTTGAGTCGCTGGTGGTCTCTTGCGTACGACGGCGAATGGTTCCCGAGGTTCCTGGCTGCTCGATCGATGTTGGGGACAGCCAGGGTGGTCGTCACCTTTTGGTGTGCTGTGTTCGTGGCACTCGCCGTACTGGCTCAATTCGTGAAGGGTGGCGCAACCGAGCTCCCTGAACGGCTCGCGGCGGGCGCAGCATGCATGATCGCGCTCTACTGCATGATTCGCTGGTCACTCGGACGGTCTTGGCCGAGTCACCATCAATCCGTTCGTTTCGTTTCGCTCACCAATATCTGCTTGTCCTTGATACTTCTCGCCGGAATCCATTCGAGCTTCCTGGCATTGACCGGCACCGTTCTGTTCGTGGTCGTCGCGAACTATTCGTCGGTATTCCACAGCCCTCGAATAGTCACAGCACAGATCACCGGCGCGCTGTTCGTCGTTGCGCTACTGACAATTCGAGCTGTAACCGATCCGGATACCGACTCTTCGCTGTCGGTGTCCACTGGATTCGTCATCGGGTGTGTTATCGCTTCAGCTTCGATGACCGTGCATTTCCTCGTCCTGTATTTGACCGACGACGCACGACACTCTTGGCGCGATCCACTCACCGCTGCCCTGAATCGACGTGGGCTGCACAATGTCTGGCAACAGTTGTTCGGTGTCGGCGAACTCCAAGGACACGTAGTCCTTGCGGTGG
>NZ_LVCT01000159.1:0-8767 GCF_001647205.1 Rhodococcus sp. EPR-134 | reverse complement strand
TGGTCGGAGAGGTCGGGCTGGTTGCGCGGACTGGCGGCGACGAGTTCGTGATTCTCATGCCCGTGGAGCCACGTCGCATCGAACAAACCGTGGTGGACATTCACAATTCGATATCGCGGCCCGCCGGCCGGCAGTCGATTTCCGTGAGCGTCGGAGCCAGCGTGTGGCTGTCCTCGACAATCCCGGACGCTTCGGGAACCATCGATCGGATTCTTGCCGATGCCGACAACGCGATGTATCGGGCGAAACGACGAGGTGGAGACCAGGTAGCTTGGGCAGTAACGCATCTGAGCTGAATCGGCACGATTACCCGCCGATCGAATTCAGAGCGCCGCTTCGCTGTCGTTCGCCGGATCCAGCTGATCCTGGGTTGCCGCCCAACTCGCCAAGAGTTTGAGTGCGTCAGCCGTGGGCGTCCCCGGCGCCGCGGTGTAGACCAGCAGTGTCAGCCCGGGATTGGACGGCAGTTCCATCGCCTCGAAGTTCAGCTCCAGGTCTCCGACGACGGGGTGACGAACCTTCTTGAATCCCGTCCGATGAAAGCGCACATTGTGTTTCGCCCATCGGGTGCGGAATACCTCACTGCGAGTGGCAAGTTCGCCGATGAGCTCGGTCAGCGCCCTGTCATGGGGATTGCGCCCCGCTTCCGAGCGGAGCATCGCGGCGATGTCGTCTGCCGCGCGCTCCCAATCCACGAAGAAGTCCTGCGATGCCGGGTCCAGGTACACGAAGCGGGCGTTGTTCGCCGGCCTACGTGGATCGGCCAACACCGGCGAATACAACGCGCGCGCCATACGATTGGCCGCCAGCATGTCGTGCCTGGCATTACGTACCCACGCCGGTGCGTCGGTGATGGCGTCGAGTATCTGCTGAATCGCCGGGCTCACGCCCTTGGGGGCGGGCCGCTTTCTACTCGGTGCGCCTGCACTGGCGGCCTTCGCGAGGTCGTACAAGTGGGCAGTTTCGGCTTCGTCGAGTTGCAGTGCTCGGGAAAGGCTTTCGAGCACCGAGTCCGACGCTCCCGCCAGATTTCCGCGTTCCATGCGCACGTAGTAGTCGATGCTCACACCGGCGAGCAGAGCGACTTCCTCACGGCGCAACCCCTTGACGCGACGGTTTCCGCCGTAGGCCGGCAGCCCTGCCTGCTCGGGTGTGATGCGAGCACGACGGGAGCTGAGGAATTCGCGGATCTCGGCTCGGTTGTCCATGCAGTTCACGTTACTCGAGCGGAGAAGACCGAGGGAGGTACTGCCGTTACCTGGAACAACAGACACTCCCGCGCCCGCGAGGCGTGGCGTTGACTGATTGCAGTCGACCGGTCCACGCCGAAACGTCGACTTCGAAGCACGCGACACCAGAAGCAAGAGGGGACACCATGCGAGCAACCATCATGTACGGCGCCGGAGACGTTCGGGTCGAGACCGTGCCCGATCCGGTCCTGCAGCAGCCGACGGACGCGATCGTGCGGGTCGTCAGGGCCTGCGTTTGCGGCTCTGACCTGCACCCTTACCACAGCATGCCGGCCACACCCGGTGGTTCCCCGATGGGCCACGAATTTATCGGAGTGGTCGAAGAGACCGGTCGCGAGGTGTCCACGTTGAAGAAGGGCGACTTCGTCATCGCCCCCTTCGCCTGGTCCGACGGGACGTGCGACTTCTGCCGCGAAGGCTTGCAGACGTCCTGCCGCCACGGCGGATTCTGGGCCGGAAACGGGATCGGAGGCGGGCAGGCGGAGGCCATCCGAGTGCCGTTGGCAGACGGCACCCTGGTCAAGGCGCCGGTCGGTGAGGACTCCGAACTCCTGCCGTCACTGCTCACGCTCTCCGACGTCTTCGGCACCGGCTATCACGCGGCGGTCAAGGGTGGCGTCAACCAACGCACGACGGTCACGGTCATCGGCGATGGAGCCGTGGGGCTGATGGCAGTGCTCTCCGCCAAACGCCTCGGCGCCGAGCGCATCATCCTCATGGGGCGCCACAAGACCCGCACGGATCTCGGTCTCGAGTTCGGAGCCACCGACGTGGTTGCCGAACGTGGAGACGAGGGCATCGAGAAAGTCCGCGAACTGACCGGAGGCGACGGCACTCATGTCGTCCTCGAAGCGGTAGGTCACATGCCTGCCTACGAGCAGTCGCTCGGAGTTGTCCGACCGGGCGGCGTCATCAGCCGAGTCGGAGTACCCCAATACGAAGAAGCTCCAATCGGATTCGGGACACTCTTCGGACCCAACATCACACTCACCGGTGGACCGGCCCCGGTGCGCGCGTTCATCGAAGAGCTGATGCCGGATGTGCTCGATGGAAAGATCGAGCCAGGCAAGGTCTTCGACCACACCGTCGGACTCGACGACGTAGCGGAAGGCTACCGAGCCATGGACTCCCGTGAATCGTTGAAGGTCCTCGTCCGCCCGTAGTCCACCACTTGCGAAAGTCCACCACTTGCGAAGAAGATGCGCGTGACCCACATTGCCACCCGTCCTGTTGCCGGTCGCATCAATCCCACCGCGATCCTGGCGATCATTCTGATCAGCTATTTCATGATCCTGCTCGACAATTCGATCATCTTCACCGGGCTACCCAGCATCCAAAGCAGCATGGGTTACTCGGCAACCGGGCTGTCCTGGGTCCAGGACGCCTACACCCTGGTGTTCGGCGGGCTTCTCCTGCTGGGTGCTCGTCTCGGGGACATCTTCGGCCGTCGTCGCGTATTCGTGGCCGGTCTCGCGATTTTCGCGATTGCGTCGTTTCTCGTCGGGGTCGCGCCGAACGGTTGGTGGCTCATCGCAGCGCGCGCTCTCCAAGGCGTCGGAGCAGCAGTGGTCGCCCCGGCGTCGCTGTCACTGCTGACCGCCAGTTTCCCGCCCGGCCCGGAGCGAACGCGCGCTGTTGCCTGGTACGGCGCTGCTGCGGGAATAGGCGCCAGCCTCGGACTCGTGATCGGCGGCGCCCTTGCCGACTGGGTGTCTTGGCGCGCAGGCTTTTTCATCAACGTTCCGATCGGTATCGCGATGATCGCTCTCGCTCCCCGGTTCATTCCGGAAACCGAGCCCAACTCCGGACGTTTCGATGTGGCCGGCGCTGTTCTCGCCACACTCGGCATGACCGCACTCGTCTTCGGCACCGTCAACTCGGCCGAAGCGGGGTGGACCTCACCGATCACCGTTGCGACACTGGCGGCCGGGGCGATACTACTGACCTTGCTCTTCCTCAACGAAGCGAGAGCGGAGCAGCCGATCATGCCACTGAGGTTGTTCCGTAGCCGGGAGCGATCCGGGGCGTACGCCGCCCGAATGCTCTATCTGGGTGCCATGATCGGATTCTTCTACTTCACGACTCAGCTACTCCAAGGCGTCATGGGCTTCAGCGCGTTCCAAGCAGGCATCGCCTTCTTCCCGATGACGATCGTCAATTTTGCTGTGGCGATGCTTATTCCGCGACTGACACCGCGATTCGGAAATTCCGCAATTCTGTCGGTTGGCATTGCCGTCACCCTAGCCGGGATGGCGTGGCTCAGTCTGGTCCATCCCGGCAGCACGTACCTCACTGCGATAGCACTTCCGATGATCTTGATCGGCGCCGGACAGGGGTTGGCTTTCGCCCCACTGACTTCTGCTGGCATCTCCGGGGTACAGGCCGAAGATGCCGGTGCCGCATCAGGATTGGTCAACACTGCACATCAACTGGGCAGTGCCCTCGGACTCGGCATCCTCGTCGCAGTCTCCGCGGGCGCCGGATCCTCTGCCGACGACGCTACAACGGCACTCACCGATCACGTATCAACGGCTCTCACCGCAGGCACCGCCCTGCTCGCCGCTTGTCTCGTCATCGTCCTCGCACTGATCGTCCCGGCTACGAGAACGCGAAGTACCGCAAAGCAATTCGACCAGGAGAAAGGAAGCCGAGATGTCGCACTCGTGGACCGAGGCTGAACTGACCAAGATCGGCGACGCCGAGGAGTTGCAGGTCTCCTCGTACCGCCGAGACGGAACCGCAAGGCCGTACGTCACGATTTGGGTTGTCCGTACCGACAACCAACTGTACGTTCGCTCGGCCTACGGAACCGACAACCCGTGGTTCGTCCGAGCAACGGCAAGTGGAACGGGCCGAATCCGAGCAGGAGGAATCGAGCGGGACGTGGCGTTCGAGTCCGCCGCACCGGATGCCCACTCGTCGATCGACTCCGCCTATCACACCAAGTACGACCGCTACGGCCCGCAGATCGTCGGCTCCGTCACCGGCCGCGCCGCCGCACCCAACACCATTCGACTTGTTCCGCTGACGCAGAACTGAACCGCCCCTTTCGATTCCGAGGAGACCTCATGGAAATCTTGAAGCCCCAGCCCACCAGCAAAGCACCCAGCGACTGGTTCACCGGCGACGTCTGGTGGGACGTCATCTACGCCGGCCAGGAGCCGTCGAGGATGCGCGCCAACATGGTTCGCTTTGCACCGTGCGCGCGAACCGACTGGCACTCCCATGCAGTCGGACAGACCCTCCACATCGTCTCCGGTACCGCGCTGGTTCAAGCTCGCGGCGGCGAGATCGTCGAAGTCCACCCGGGTGAGACCGTCTACACCCCAGCGGGAGAGGAACACTGGCACGGCGCGGCACCCGACCGTTTCATGAGCCACCTCGCACTGTGGGAAGGACCCGGCGACGGAGGCACCGAAACTACATGGGGCGACAAAGTCACCGATGAGGAATACGGCGGTCCCCGCGCCAAACGTCGTTGAGACCGGACACCTCTCAGATACGGCGCATCACGGAAACAACTTTGCCCAGGATGACCGCGCGATCGCCGTCGATGACGCTGTACGCGGGATTGCGAGGCTCGAGGTACACGTGACCGTCGCGACGCCGGAGCACCTTCACCGTGGCCTCGCCGTCGATCATCGCGGCGACGATCTCACCGGAATGAGCTTCGTCCTGGCGGCGCACCACGACGACGTCACCGTCACAGATCGCTGCGTCGACCATCGACTCACCACGCACCCGAAGTCCGAACACCGTGCCGGAGCCGACGAGCTCGCGAGGAAGCGCAAGCACCTCGTCGGCGTGCTCCTCCGCGAGGATCGGCGCGCCGGCCGCGATGTCACCGACGACCGGAACCGTCACCGTATTCGACGACGACTGTTCCTTCGCGCCTACGAGGAACGGCCGCACGTCCAACTGCCGAGCCATGGCCGCTCCCCTACGGAGGAAGCCCTTCTCTTCGAGACTCTTGAGGTGCTTGGACACCGTCGACGTCGAGCGCAGACCAACCGCGTCTCCGATCTGCCGTGTGCTCGGCGTGCACCCGTTGGCAGCCACGAGATCCCGGATGGTCATCAGAATCTGCTGCTGGCGGAGCGGCAGGGAGGAGGCGTCGAGGCCACCGAACATGTCGAGATCGTCGTAATCGGTCACGACGAGAATCGTAGTGAGGGGTCCCGACATCCAGGCCAGGCAGCCGGAGTCTGCCAGAAACGGCACAGGCAGTTTGTTTCCCGAGCGGCGCATGGCACGCTGAGCTGATGGAGCCTCTCGAACCGATGCGCCCGGTCAGTGTTCCCGCCGACACCCATAAGTCGACGCCGATCTGGAAGTCGGCACCGGTCACTTTGGGAACGGTGGGTGTGTTTGCCTACGCATTGATGTCCGCGAGAACCGGCGTCGTCGAAGTTGCACTTGGCGCGGCGATCGCGATCGCCGGCGCCGCCCTCTACTGCATGTCAGTGATGCGCACGATCAGAGAAAACTCAAGCAGCCGCGTACCTCTGCTCGGAACCCCACCCGTCTCGCCCCGTGACGTCGACCTGCTCGCCGGGGCCGGGATGCCCTTGATCATGGGCGGATCGTTGCTGGCCATACGAGCAGCGGGATGGACCTGGCCATATCTCTATCTCGGACTGCTCGCCGTGATCATGGTCGCTACCTATGTTCTTCCCGTGGTGGTGCACAACCGACGATTACGGAAGCGAACTCACCGATCGCAAACCCCGTGACGCGGGTACGTCGACGCAACATCTCCAGCACATTCTCCGACGTCCCCACTGGTACGACCGGTCCATCCCCCGGTGGAGCCGACTATGCGCTGGCGACCTTGCTATCAGGCACGACAGCAATATCGACCTTGCTGAACTGCAGCACACCGTCTTCGATCTCGGCGTCGTGCATCAGCTTGCGGTCGCGGTAGTAATTGTTGACCACTTTCCACGCACCGCGGGCACCCTGACGCGGCATCTCTCCGTCGCCGCGCTGGATGTAGCCCGAGGTCAGGGCTCCGCCCATGAGAGATTCTTCGGCGAAGTCCTCAGGTTCGGCGTGAACCTCGAAAGTCGTGTAGTCGCGCTTACGCATGATCTTGAGTACGCGACACAGATAGGACGCGGCCAGGTCTGCCTTGAGCGTCCAGGATGCGTTGGTGTAGCCGAGGATCATCAGGAAGTTCGGGATGTCGGAGTAGAGCACGCTCTTGTAGGCGACCGTCTCGTTGAGCTTGACGGGCTCGCCGTCGATGCTCATGGTCGCCCCGCCCAGGATCTGTACGTTCAAGCCGGTCGCCGTGACGATGACGTCGGCCTCGATTTCGCGGCCCGACTCGGTCACGATGCCCTTCTCGGTGAACGTGGCGATACGGTCGGTGACGATGTCGGCCTTGCCGCTCTTGAGCACCTTGAACAGGTCCCCGTTGGGAACCACGCACAGGCGCTGATCCCACGGGTTGTAGTTGGGGGTGAAGTGACGCAGGTCCACGTTCTTGCCGAGTTGCAAGCGGATCTGGGTGAGGAACAGCTTCTTCGCCAGCTTCGGATTGGTACGTGAGAGCTGAAAGCTGGCGCGTTGCAGTGCGATATTGCGGGCTCGACCGATCTTGTAAGCGATCTGATCGGGAACGCGTGCAAGCTTGAGACCCTTGGCCACAGGGTCCTCGGACGGTAGCGCCTGGATCCACGTGGGCGAGCGCTGCAGCATGGTGACGTGACCGGCAGTGGGGGCCATCGACGGGATCAGCGTGATCGCGGTGGCACCGGAACCGATGACCACTACCTTCTTTCCGGTGTAATCGAGATCCTCCGGCCAGTGCTGCGGGTGCACGATCTGACCGCGGAAGTCGTCCTCACCGGGGAAGGCGGGGCGGTATCCCTTGTCGTAGTTGTAATAACCACAGGCGCCGACGAGGACGTTCGCGGTCCACGTCTCGGTCTCCCCCGTCGCCTCGACCAGGACGGTCACGGACCACTGTGCAGTCGCGCGATCGAAGTCCATTGCCACGACCTTGCGGCCGAAGTTGATGTGGTCGGTGACGCCGTATTCCTTGGCGGTTTCCTCGACGTAGTCACGGATACTGGCGCCGTCTGCGAGCACTTTGGTTCCGATCCACGGACGGAAACCGAATCCGAAGGTGAGCATGTCGGAATCCGAACGGATGCCGGGATACTTGAACAGGTCCCAGGTGCCACCGATGTTCTCGCGGCGTTCGAGGATCGCGTAAGTGCTTCCGGTCTGCTCACGAATGAGGTGGCAAGCCGCGCCGATTCCGGACAAGCCAGCGCCGATGATCAGTACGTCGACATGCTGTGTCATGAGGAAACTCGTTTCGTCGGTCGTCGCGAAGCTACTTCTGGCGTCGGCAGTGACCGAGAACGATCGGCCGGTTCAGGCCGGGTTCCCTAAGGTCAGCGCCAATGAACAGGGTATGTGCAACTGACGGTAACAGTCAATATCTCGACCCGGCCGCGTACGGAACATTGAGGTGCGACGCACCGGCCTCGCGGAACTCGATCGAGACGCCTGAATGCCTCGAGACACCGGAGAGTTGTTCACGTCGTCGACGGAACGCCCAATGACTCGTCTACACGGGATACTCATCGCCCAAATATTCAGCGCCCCAGCATAATTCGAAGGTCCACGATCAGGTGTCGAACGCGCGAGTTTCCATGGGAAGACGGGCAACTGCGATATCGCCGTAACCTTCGTGCGCATCAGCGGAAAGGTCACTGCGATAGCTAACCTGCTGACGAAACCACGCTGAAAGCAACGGTTTTGGTTTCGCAGCGAAGAGAGCGGGCGGAGCGGACCTCCACCGGAGATGTAGTCGCTATGACACTCTCCAGCACAGTCACCGTGTACACCACTCATAGCAATCGAGGGTTCGCCAATGCAATCGCTGCCGGAATCAGCACCAGGGCTTATTCCGAGCCACAAACCGCAGACATGAGCCTGTTAAGGCATCACACCAGCGATCACGGTAGAGCGCTCGTTCTCCTACCACTCGGGGGCGTCGATTGGCAGGTGAAGGAGCTCTCCGCGCTCGAGGGATCGGTCCTGGTCGGCGATCTCAGTAGCGGCAACTCCATGATTCGGGGGCTCGCAGCGGGCGCCCACGCCGTGCTCAACTCTCAACTGCCATTCACATCCCTGCTCGATGAGCTGCAGGCCGCGATCAACCCCAACTCCGCTCGGTCTGCACACGACAAGTCCTCGCTCGTACAACGCATCCGGTTGCGCACCGAAGAATTCGCACGAATCAGCAGTCTCACCGATCGCGAGTTCGAGATCGTGGGCCTTCTCTACGGAGGCTCGAATGTCGACTCGATTGCTCGAACCGCCCACATCGCACCGACCACGGTTCGCGCCCACATCCGAAGCATCCTGCAAAAACTGGGGGTGCATTCCCAGCTGGAGGCATGCGCGATGCTCCGCCGCTCTGGTCACGACGCACGCAGACACCCACTGGAACTTCGGATCGGACGCTTCTAGCAGGAAGTGCCCCAGACACACTCGCC
>NZ_LVCT01000158.1:0-12856 GCF_001647205.1 Rhodococcus sp. EPR-134 | reverse complement strand
TACACGACACCGAAGACACGAGTGAACATCGAAAGGTGCATTCAATCAATGGAATACACACGCACAGTGCCGCGGCATCTCGTCCACAGACATGCTGTTGCCGAGGTTTTCTTGACGGACTACCGGATCGAATCGGACTCGGTGTACCAGGTTGCTGTGCAACTCCCGGTCTCGCACCGGATATTCGACGTATCGAGCGAGCAACACGATCCGCTCGGGGTGGCAGAAGCATTTCGACAGGCAGTGGTGCTTCTGTGCCACACCCGATACGAGATTCCACTGCACTACAAGTTCCTCATGGAAACGTTCAGCTTCGCGATGCTGGACGCGCTCGACGTGCAATCAGTCGCGGAGCCGTTGAGTTTCTCGATGACAGTGGACAACCTCACTCATCGCGACGGAGCGGTTTCGGGGGTCGAAGTATCGGGGATCCTCAGCGAGGGCAACCGGCACGTCGCCAGATGCAACGCTGTTGCGCGAGGAGTCAGCCCCGAGGGATACCGTCGAATTCGGCAAGGACGAGAAGACCACCGCCCGAGCCGACGCATCCTTCCTTCCGGAGCCGCGGTGGTCGGATCGGAGCGAGTCGGACGCCTAACCGATGGAGATGTGCTCATCAGCACTGATCCTGCTCGGCACGCGATGTTCTGCGCTCCCGATCCGCGCAACCACTCCCTTTTCGACCACCCCGTCGACCACATCCCAGGAATGATACTTTTCGAGGCCGCCCGACAAGCGCTCCGATTTCACATCGGCAACCCAGCAACAAAGATCGCCTCACTCTCGGCGGTCTTTCCGAGGTTCACTGAATGGGAAACGCCGTGCGAGGTGTCAACGATCCCCCTTGACGCGTCGGGCCATGTGCACCGAGTTCGGTTCACTCAAGAACTGGAAACCACCGCGGAACTCGAAATTACAGTTGCGGACCAATCATGAGAGGGAACGAACACGTTCTTCTCGTCGCGTCTACCACGTCAAGCGCTCGGTGCTTCCCACTCTCTCGGTGCAAGCGCCGCCAGTTGCATGACGTGCGCCAACTTGTCCTCGCGGACGATCGTTGGCAGCACCAGGTTCCACATCTGACTCAACCGCTCGTACAGATCGGTTCTGCCCGTCAGCATTTCCGAGAGAATCTGCACTCCGGTGAACGACCCCACCACAAATCGAGCCAACGCGTCGATATCGGTGCCCGGGACGATATCGCCGGCTTCGGCCGCTTGGGTTGCCACCTGCTTGATAGCCTCGATCCAATCGAGGTACGGCTGTTCGATGGGGCCTTGAATACTGCCGATCTCCATCGTCAACCGCATGCCACCTCGCGCGATGGGCTCGGTCACAAGCTGCCGAGCCATCTCCTGCGAAACGAGCACCAGGGTTTCGACCGCGATGTCGGAGTGCGCAGCAACCCGCCGGGTACCCTCCATCGCCATACCGTGCTGCGCTGCGATGACCGCGTGCGCAAGCTCCTCCTTGGACGCGAAATGAAAATACATCGCCCCCTTCGACACACCCCCGTGCTGCAAGATCGTGCCCAAACTGGCGGAGTACCCGAACTTCTCGAAGCTCTTCGCAGCACCCAAAATGACGGCCTGGCGCGTCAGGACAGCACGCTCCTGCATGATCTACCCAGCTCTCGTTGCCGACGGAATGAATCTCAACGATACGTCGAAAGAGCCCGCAGCAACGCTCTCGACACGGACACACCGTGACGACTCTGGTACTCGGGGCCACTGGTTTCATCGGCTCCGCAGTGATGAAACAGCTGGTTTCCCGCGACGGAAACGCTGCAATCGGTTTCGTTCGCACGGCCACCGCAGCCAAACAGTTCGGCCGTGAAGGAATCGCCACCGTGATCGGCGACATCAACGAAAGTGCTTCTCTACGACTTGCAATGAGTCAGGCGTCGACCGTCATCTGTTGCGTGTCGTACGTGGGCGACGACGAACAACAGTGCGTTCACGTCAACCAACACGGCGTACAGAACGTTGCGTCGATGGCCGCCGACGTCGGCGTCGAACGCTTGCTCTACGTCAGTACCGCGGCCGTGTACGGGCCGGGACCGTTTCGAGACTTGCCGGTCAACGGCGCACCTCTCAGCCCCTTCTCACCTGCCAGTCGCACGCGCGCTCTCGCCGAGAAGTTCGTGCGCGACGCCGGAGGCCTGGTCGTCCGGCCGCATCTCGTGTACGGACCCGGCGACAGATGGTTTCTTCCGACACTGACGCGAATTGTCTCTCGCCTCGACTCGATCATCGACGGCGGTAGCGCTGTCCTGTCGGTAGTCGACGTAGACCTACTCGCCCGATCCATCTACGAGTTGTCGATAGAACAGCAATTTCGCTACGGCTCAACACTTCACGTCAACGAGCCTGTCCCGCGGACAGTCATCGACCTTCTCGAGCAACATGCACGGGAGACCAACTGGACTCTGCCCCAGAACTCTATCCCCCGCGCCGACGCGGTGAAAGCTGCTGCCCAGCTGAGTCTCGACATGCACCAGATCGACATGATCAGCCTCGATCACTGGTTCCGGTCGAGACTGTACTGATGGCACACGGATCACTCCTGCCAAAACACCTGTCTCCCAACTTTTTCAGCCCTCTCTATTGTTCAGCCTCAGCAATCAATACGACCTATTTCACAGTCACTACAGGCAAACAGAGAGCTCTGATCGACGAAAACCACAGCTACACAAAGACGGCAGTGATCGCGCCCGACACCGATTCTCTCGGGCAGATGGCGATCCACAGTTCCACTACCGGTGTCAGCTCCCGAAGTTCATGCCAGGGGTTGATGTGGGCGCACCAGCGCTGGGCAGTGAGACCACCCAGGATGCCTGTTGCACCGCGTATGTGGTGTACGGGAACATCGCCAGGTAGGGCTCGAGTCCTGGATAGTCCGATACCCACATACTCGTCGGTTCATCGACGCTGCCGCAGGATGCCAGGACGACGTAGGAGCCGTCCGGGATATCGTTTATCGTCCGAACTGTTGTGCCGGTGGGGATCACGCCGCTCTCGTAGATCGTCTGTCCCGGACCGATCGTCACTTCGATCGGTGGCAGCACTCCGCCGGGCGCGTTCGCGAGCGAGGTGCTGCATTGCAGAGCTCCACCCGAATTGTTTGTGATGGTGTTGCTCACGGTCGAGCCGGAAGCACTGTAAGCGAAGGTGACGTCGGCAGCTGTGGAAGCTGAGGCCAGCGAGGGAGCAGCCATTGCCAACGGAAGAGCTGCAGCACCGATAAGGGCCGCTCGTGTGATCGAATGCATCGAATCTCCATCTCGTTCAGCCTGAAACGGCGTCGGTTGATCTTGACATGAAACGAGACCAATTGGACGGATTCAACGAAGGTTGATGCCTTAACTAATGACCACAGTTGGTGACTATTTCAGAATGACCTGGGATGTCGATAAATTGAATGCCCGTTTCTTCTCCGAGCGCTGCCCACCGATCCTCCCATTCGCGAGGCCGAAATCAACCTGAAACTCAGGACATCCCGGTATCGCGCAGCGTGATGTTCAGCCGCCCGGATGGCAGACCTATGTCGGGACTTGCACTTCCCGCAATAACTTTCGGCACTCCGTGATATGCGAACCGAGACTCTCCACCGAAGACGAAGAGATCACCCGAATGGAGTTCGACATCGGTGTACGGCTTGTTCCGGTTCTCGGAATTCCCGAATCGAAAGACACAACTCTGCCCGACGCTCAGTGAGACGACGGGAGCGTCGCAGCGCTCGTCCTTGTCCTGGTGCATGCCCATCCGAGCGCCCTCGTCGTAGAAATTGATCAGCGCGGTGTCCGGCGTGTACCGCTCCCCCGCAGTCGGATCATCATAGGCAGCGGCAACTGCGGCCCGGCCGAGGTCGACGAGCCAGTCAGGCACCGCTGCGACAGGCGCACCGTTCACGTCGTCGGCGGTGCGCGTGTACTTGTACGGCTGCCAATGCCAACCGAGACAGACTGTTTGCACCGACATCTTGTGCCCACCAGGGACAACAGCGGAGCGCATCGGTACGGGTGCGGTCGCCCACCGTCGGCACTCGGCCACCAAGAAGCGTTGCTGTTCGACGCTGAGCCAATCCGGAACGAGGATCGCCCCCGGCGCCACTTCCAATCGTGGCCGAGGAATCAGAGCGTTCATGGTTTCCACGCTAATCGGTTTCGAAGCATTGACACCCTCGGCATGGGCTCGTATCGTAATCAACAGATTGGTTGATAAAGGAGATGGTTGACAAGTGATCGTGGATCCAGGGGCGGACGAGCGTCTCGACAAAGCGTTCATGGCGCTTGCCGACCCGGTACGACGGCGGATCATCGCCCGCCTGAGCACCGGCCCCCAAACGGTCAACGAGTTGGCCGAGCCGTTCGAGATCACGAAACAGGCCATCTCCAAACATATTCAGGTACTCGAAGCCGCGGGTTTGGTCACTCGCAGCCGCGAAGCCCAGAGGCGGCCGGTACATCTCAACGCCGCAACTCTCGAGGCTTTGACCGCCTGGATCGACCGCTATCGACTGATCCACGAACAACAGTTCCGCAAGCTCGATCACCTACTCAGCACCACACAGAAGGAGACTTAGCCATGGCTACCACCAATCCCGTCACCATCACGGCTCCTGAGGGCGTGCCGTACATCGACATCACCCGCGAATTCGACGCACCCGTCAGCGCCGTCTTCGCAGCTCATTCGAATCCCGATCTGGTCAAGCAGTGGCTCGGCCCCAACGGATACGAGATGGAGATCGACGAATACGAGTTCGTGAGCGGCGGTCGATACAAGTACGTCCATCGCAACCCCGAGGGCGAAGAGTTCCGGTTCAACGGTGTATTTCACGTTGTTCGCGAGAACGACTTTGCCATCCAGACCTTCGAATACGAGGGATTTCCCGACGTCGTCAGCATCGAATCGATCACGTTCGAGGATCTGGGCAACGGACGCACCCGCCTCTCCGGCCATTCCGTATATCCGAGCCTCGAAGCGCGAGACGGAATGATCGAGAGCAATATGGAGCTCGGCGTCACCGAAGGTTACGAACGCCTGGACAAGATCGTCGCGCAACTCTGACCACCTGTTTGCCCGAACCTCCTCAGCGAAAGGCAGTTTCATGGACTGGACCCTCGAAGTAGTCATCGTTCCCGTCAGTGACCTCGACCGTTCCATCGAGTTCTACCGTGACAAGGTCGGTTTCGA
This sequence comes from Rhodococcus sp. EPR-134, assembly GCF_001647205.1. NCBI lineage: Bacteria > Bacillati > Actinomycetota > Actinomycetes > Mycobacteriales > Nocardiaceae > Rhodococcus > Rhodococcus sp. EPR-134. The sequence goes on along the minus strand of NZ_LVCT01000158.1, from coordinate 7,661 downwards.
TCTCGACCACCACACCGTCAACGAACACATGACGGTCGCCCAGCTCACTCCGCGTGGTTCGGGCTGCTCGATCGTCATCGGCAACCTGCCGTCGCAAACCGAGATGGCCCCTGGTTCGTTGAAGGGATTGCAGTTGGTCGTGGCCGACGCTGCAGCGGCTCGCCAGGAGCTCATCGACCGCGGCGTCGATGCCAGTGAGGTCACCGTCTTCGACGAGCGTGACGGGGGCACCTTCTTCGGATTCGCCGACCCGGACGGCAATACCTGGGCTGTCCAGCAGCTGAAGGTCCGCGGCGACAAGCCGCTCATTCCGAAGGAGTACCGCGACCGCTTCGGCGCGTAGCAACTGCCTTCCAGGCTGCGTAACCTTCGGGCATGCAGACGGCACAGGGGCGATAACCGGCCGCAATCGCGGTCGGCTCGTCCGCGAAGAACACCCGACTGGCGACATACCCGCCACGCGCGATTGCCTGCGCGGCCCCTCGACAGTCGAGTCGCCCGTAGATCTTCGTTTTCCGGTGCCCGCCAAGCACACCGGGCGTCGAACTCTCGCAGGGTTTGTTGCGAGCGTCGCGGAGAATGTACGTCTTACTCGGCATCGTGAAGCACCAATCCCAATGTTCGACGCGTACCCGAGTGCACCACGCTGACACCATGTCGCACAGGGGCTCTCGACCACCCACGAGAACTCTGCACCGGTCGATCCCGCGTGGTGAAGATCAAAGCGTGACCTTGCTCGAGAACTGTCACCGTCCCTTTCGACTGGGCGCGCGGCCGCTGTTCCACGAGCAAGAACTCGCCGCCGACGTGGTCGATGCGAGGTCTGTCGAGCCCGATCACGACTTGCAAGGGAAACACCAACTCTCCGTACAAGTCCCGATGCAATGCATTCCAGTCACCAGGTCCGTAGGACAGAAGGATCGGGGTAGGGCGATTCTGACCGGCGTCGTGACACTGATCGATCCATTCTTCGAAAGAATCCGGCCACGGTGCACCCTCACCCAGCTTGAACGCCCACTCCCGCGCCACGGGCAGGAGGTGTCGGTAGAAGGCGGATCGCATAGCCGTGATCGGCTCCGGTACGGGATCACCGAAGTACCGGTACTCCCCTTGGCCGAAGCGGTATCGAGCCATGTCGACGGTGCTCCGGAACCGGTCGACCTCCGAGTACCAGGAAGCAATTTCGCGACATTCCGACTCGTCGAGTATCGGCGTCGTCTGGGCACACCCACTGGAGTCGATTCCCTCGATCAGCGCAGGCCAATCGAGAGATTCAACTCGAGCAGACAGATCGGTGAAGAGGTCCATACGTCGTAGACGACGCGGCGGTCAGGAATGTGAGAATGCCAGCAGCTGGTCAGCCAGATCGTTGTACGTACGGGCGATCCCGGCATAACTGAGCACGGGTTCCGGATTCCAGGTGCCGATCTTCCCCTCCTTCACCGCGGACAAGTTGGACCACGCAGGATTGGCGCCGAGCGTATCCAGTTGCAAACTGGACGGGCGATCGTCGAGGAAGATCATGTCGGCCGGATAGTGGTCCGCCATCTCCCAAGCCAGTTTCTCGACGTAGACCGACGATCCCTCGGCCGGATCGACGACGGCAAGGCCCAATCCCGCCAGATCTGCAAGGATCGGGAAGCCCGAACGACTGACACGAATCGTGTCCGGATCTGCGGACGCGAACAAAACCTGTGAATTATTCAGCGAAGAAGCAACTTCGGAGATCCGTGCACGCGCAGCGTCGTAGTCTTTTCGCTGAGCCTCCATATCCTGGTCCGCCCCGAGTTCCACGGCCAGTTCCACGATCTCTTGCACGGCTCGGTCGATGGTTCCTGCTGCCGTTTCCACGAACAGTACTGTCGACAAGCCTTTCACCGCATCCAAGTTCGCCTCGTCGAGTAGTGCCGAACCACGCAGCTGAGGGACTATGACGACGTCCGGCTCCAGCGCAGCGATCTTCTCGAGTTCCACTTGTCCCCAGAGCTGCCCGACCATCTCGGTCTTCGAGAAATCCAAATTGCCGGAGATGCTGGTGTCCGTTGATCCCGGCGATCGTGTAAGTGCCCCGAAAACTCCGACAGACACCAGTCCATAATCCCACAGAGCACCCGCGATACCGGTGTAGGTGACAAATCTCCTTGGTGGTGAATCCAATTCGATCAGATTGCCGCGATCATCGGTGAAGGACCAGCCTGCATCGCCTTCGCCCCCGGCGTCCGCGTCCGAACGCGAGCAACCGGTCGCTGCCAGCGCAGCAGCCAATCCTGCTGCAGCGCCGAGGAACCTGCGGCGATTCCAGTCCATCTCGATACGCCGGTGCGGTCGTGGAGTGAACAGCGTGGTCATGTGTGTGCCCTTTCGGCGATTGGTTGAACTGTTGCAGGAGTTGACGAACGAGAAAAGAGAAGGATCGACACCAAACCCGTGAGCATTCCGACGCCGGCACAGAAGACCAACGGCCACAGCAAGGCGAACTCGTCCGGACCGACGAAGAGCGAGCCGCACAACGCGATTCCGACGGCAAGCCCGAATTGACGCGACGAGTTGGCTGTTGCCGAAGCCGTCCCGGCGCGCTCTGCCGGGGCGTCCGACATCGCGGCACCCGGCAGCACCGGCGACACCATCGCCGAACCGACACCGGTCAGAATCAGCCCGGCGATCAGTGCGGGCCAGACCGGCTCGGTGAGAACGTACAGCATGGCCACGCAACCGATTCCGCAAAGGATCGTCCCGAATCCGAGCGACAGTCGAAGGTCGACTCGCTGAAGCCGTGATCCACACAAGGCCGATACGAAGACAAAAGCGAGCGGTTGAATCGAGAGCACGAGTGCGGCCGCCGATGCCGACAGTTCCAGCCCGTTCTGCAGCCACAGTGAAAGGACTACGAGCGGGCCGTAGGCCGCGAGGTAGTACCCGAAAGCAGCGACGAGGACGCCGTCGAATTTCAGGGATCGGAACAATGCCGGATCGAGCATCGGACTGCTGCCTCGACGCTGCCAGAACACAAACGCCGTCAGCGCACCGATTGCGATCAGGAAGGCAAGAGCTGTCGACGACGAAGCCCACCCGATGTCGCCGCCCCACGTCACGCCGAGAACCGCGGCAACGGCAGCGAGGGTGAACAAAACGATTCCGGCCCAGTCGATGTTGTCGTCGCCGCGCTCACTGTCGGCGAAACAGAACACACCCATTGCGAGCGCCACTGCGGCCATGGGGATTCCGAAATAGAAGACCGCACGCCAGTCGAAGAACTGCGTCAGCAGCCCTCCTGCAACATTGCCGATTCCCGCCGCCAATCCAGCGACGGCACCCCACGCGGCAAAAGCCACGTGCCGATCGCGGCCCGAATATGCGTCGCCGAGCAGAGGCAAGAGTGTCGCGAACATCGCCGCACCGGCAATTCCTTGCGCGCCGCGAGCAACGACCAGAACCGTGACGTCCGGAGCAATCGCGCACACGGCCGTTGCAACCAGGAACACGACCAGTCCGCAGATGTAGAGGCGTTTGCGTCCCCACGCATCGCCGAGTGCGCCCATGCCCACAAGAAGCGCGGCAAGAGCCAGCGTGTAGGCGTCGACGACCCATGACATCGCGCCCGTACTGCCGTCCAAACCCACTGCGATGGCCGGCACCGCGATCGTTGTGATCGTGGCGTACGTCAGTAACAGGAAAGTTCCGATGCATGCGGCGATGAGCGGCAGCCATCGTCGTGCCGACATGGTCAACCTCCGGGTAGGACGGTAAGTGCGCCCTAACTATGAAGGTTCAAGTCAACTTGAAGTCAAGCGCCGCTTCGACACGAATGTCGAGCTGCTCGAGCAACCACGGGCACTGCATCGGACGCTCTTGCCGACACGTCAGGTGATGCTCGAGTATCAGTTTCGCTCGGTTGGCTGCGGAGATCTGTGCCTCGAGCGTCGACACTTGATCTGCGAGAACTGTGAAGAACTGCTCGGACGTGGTGTCGGTTTCGATGAAGGACCGCACCTGCTCCAAGGACATTCCCGTCTCGGTGTACATCCGGATCAATGCCAGCCGGCGCAGCTCACGCTGCCCGTACCAGCGTTTACCGCCAGTTCGCGACCGCGCGGACAGCAGTCCTTCGTCCTCGTAATAACGCAAGGTCGACGCCGCAATTCCGAACGATTTTGCAACCTCGCCGATCGGGATCAAGTGCTCACGCATTCACCGATCGTAGGCTGAACGCGTAGGCGGTTCCGGCAGTTATGTGTGACTTGGCATACTGACTAACGGAAGGGGTCGCGTAAGTGATCTCACGGCAAAATGCTGGATGCGCTCGTTGAACGAGGGAGAGCTGTGCTGGATCCAACGCGACCTGTCGGGCCGTACTCGTCAGGAGTGCCCGCCACTGCCCTCGAAGTCCGCATGCCGGACCTCGAACGCTTCGGCCTCGCCCAGTTGTGGCGTTCCGCGATCATCGCCGTCGTGTTGTCCACGTCGATCATGCTGGCACTGATCGTGTGGCCTTTCCGCAAGCGTGGACGCACCTGGGCGGACGCTGCTTCCGACGGGATGGTCGACGGCTTCATCGCGCTGGGTCCCACCTTCGTCAAACTCGGGCAACTGGTCGCGTCGTCGTCAGGCCTGTTCCCCGCCCCCGTCGCCAATGCATGCTTACGTTGCCTCGACGACGTTCCGTCTTTCCCGGCCGAGCAGGCCAGAAGCGTCGTGCACGAAGACCTCGGATACCCCGTGGACGACCTGTTCGCGAAATTCGACGACGTACCTCTCGCGGCCGCATCGGTAGCGCAGGTACACGCGTGCGTTCTGCACGACGGCCGAGAGGCGGTCATCAAGATCCAGCGTCCGGACATCTATGCGCGGATGCTGATCGACCTGCGGGCGGCGTACTGGGGCGCGAACATCCTCGAGAAATTTGTCGAGTTCCTTCGAATTGCCAATGCCACCGCCATCATTCGCGATCTGCACAACGCCACGATGACGGAATTGAACAGCGCGGTCGAGGCCGACCGGCAAACCACTTTCCGGAACAACATCAGTGCGTTCGGCGACAACAAAGGAGTCACGACACCAGAGGTGTACTGGGACTACTGCGGCCCCCGAGTCATCTGCATGGAACGCATGCGAGGCGTTCCGCTCGATCGGTTCGTCGCCGGTCCGGACGGTATCGACGAAGCCCGCATGCTGATCCGACGCGGAGTGAAGGTCTGGCTCGAATCAGTCATCGTTCACGGTCCGTTTCACGGAGACGTACATGCCGGGAATCTGTGGGTCCTCGACGACGGCCGGATAGCGATGCTCGACTTCGGCATCGTCGGCGTCCTTCCCGAGACCTGGAGATCCATCCTTTCCGACATGTTCCGAGCGACCCTCATCGACGGTGATTTCGCCCGTGTCGCCCGCGGAATTCGATCCTTGGGATATGCAACCGACTACGAGGTCGACGACGATCAGCTCGGTATGCAGGTCGCAACGGCCCTGGCCCCGATTCTCGGCCGTGACCTGGGTGAACTCAAGCTCAGTGAATTGATCATGGCACTGATTCAGTTGGGCAAGCAGTGGGGCGTTGCGAGTCCCGAGGAATTGGTTCTTTTCGGTAAACAGCTCGGATACTTCGAACGATATGCGACGGCTTTGGCACCTGGTTGGGTGATCGGACAAGACCTTTATCTGTTCAAGAACGTTTTTCCAGAGGCAGTCGCCGAAAAGGTGCAGGAACTCGGCATCACCATGCCTGACGAATAAATTTGTCCCCTATTTCCTTATTCTGCATTTCGTCTGTCGGGGTTAGCCTGTAATGACCCACTGGCCGAGGAGCAAATGTGCAGCCACTTTCTGTAGCCCTCCCGCAAGCGTCGACAGGTCCGAGGAATAACGGGCCGAGTGTCGGCACCACCCTCGGCGCCCTCATGCATTCCACGGACAAGTCCGTGATCGAGCTTCTGGAAAGCCCGGACGGACTCGATGTCGAAATCCGTTCGATCGCCCTCGTCGAGTCCTCCGATATCGACGGCACCGACAGCCGTGGTGCGATCTCCGACATTTACCTCCCCGTGGGGGTTCCCGAATCGACGTTGACGCAGTGGTTGCGAAAGTTCGAAGGCAGGCCGGCGAGGCGTCGTCCGAAGCTCTTGCTCGTCAAGAATGCGCGCGAGGCGACGACGCTTCTCACCGCCGCACGCAACATCGGAATCGCAGTGGCCGCGGTACATCCGCAGGCTAGTTCCGGACACGTCTATTCACTCGTACAACGACTTCTGACACAGAGCATGTACCGTTCGCGGGCCGTCTCAGGAGCTGTGGCCGGTGGCGATTCGGATCTGTTCGCGCTCTCGGAGACGATCGCCGAATTGACCGGCGGACTCGTGACGATCGACGACACGGCACTCCATGTCATCGCATATTCAGCTGCTCACGAAGGTGAAGACGAACTCCGTCAGCTCTCCATACTGGGCCGGGAGTGGCCGATCGAATACACCGAATGGATAGAGCGCAGAGGCGTGTTCGAGCATCTCAGGCGATCGGACGAGGTCATCAGTCTGCCCTCCGAGCCGAGCATCGGAGCCGCGCACAGGTTGGCTGTGAGCATCACCCGCCCGGACCTGTCAGCGCCGACGGGTTCTGTTGCACACCAACACAATCTCGGCAGCATCTGGGTGCAGCGCGCCTCTGAACCTCTTTCCGACGACGCCCAAGCGGTATTGCGGGGTGCAGCGGCAGTCGCCGCACGCATTCTCATGCGAACCTTGGACGCCTCCAGCCGCGAGAATGCCCAATTGCAAAGGCTGTTCGGCGTTCGCTCCGGCGGAGTCGACATGCACTCGCTGGCCGGCTCCTTCGGCATCAACACCGACGGACCGTCTGCGGTCATCGGATTTGCGACATCACTCGCGCCCGGATCGAATCTCGATCGAATCACCAACGCCTTGCGCCTGCGCGCCAGCGCATTCCGCAGCGACGCGGTCACAACGATCATCGACAACCGGATCTACGTGCTGTTTCCTCAGGCCGAACACGAGGTCGCGATCAGCGACTGGGCTTACGACACCGTGGGAGTAGTCGAGGCCCGTGCGGGCATCAGCGTGCGCGCCGCCGTCGCGGTCCCGATCGCGCGATTGCACGGCGTACCCGAGGCGCGTCGAGAAGTGGACCGCGTGCTCGATACCACCGATGATCACGAAACCTCGAAGGTCACCACACTCGCGGCGTCACGCACCGCGGTGTTGCTGGGCGAGATACTCGACCTCGTTGCTGATCACGAGCGATTGCGGGACCCTCGTATCGACAGACTCGTCTCCTACGACGACAAGAACACCTCTGACATGCAGTTCACGCTCACGGCCTACCTGACAGCTTTCGGGGATGTGAAGAAGGCCGCCTCGTCTCTGAAAGTACATCCGAACACGCTGCGCTACCGCATTCGGCGCGCTGAACAGATCATGGGCATTTCGTTGGACGAGCCGGATACGCGACTGCTCACCGAACTGCAACTCGCCATCTTGGGACGCACCCCGGACGAGTCTGAAAGATACGAAACGTCCGATCAGTGAGATAGGCCTCGAGCCCGTCCTGAACTCTCGAGTAGACAACTGAGGAAGCCGAAGAACAACTCTTACCTCAGGAGATACCTTGCGCACTCGTGGAGCCGTCATTCGCCAAGCACCAGGCACATACGA
>NZ_LVCT01000157.1:0-8322 GCF_001647205.1 Rhodococcus sp. EPR-134 | reverse complement strand
GGCGACCACGGAGTCGGCCGCTACCCCATCTGCGGCGGACACGAAGGCGCCGGAATCGTCGTCGAGGTCGGGCCGAACACGGAAGGATGGTCCGAGGGCGATCATGTCGTGTTCTCGTTCCTCGCCGCCTGCGGCCGTTGCCGTTGGTGTGCAAGCGGAATCCAGAACCTCTGCGACAACGGCGCCGCCATCATGACCGGCAGCAGACCCGGCGAAACCTCGAGTTACAGAATGTCTCTCGACGGTCAGCCCGTCGCACAAACCTGCGGCCTGTCCACCTTCAGTGAATACACCACGGTCAGCACTCTCTCGGCTGTGAAAGTCGACAAGCACCTGCCACTCGACGCTTTGTGTCTGCTCGGCTGCGGCGTCGGAACCGGTTGGGGCGCCGCGGTCAACTCCGCTCAGGTGTATCCCGGGCAGACTGTCATCGTCATGGGCGTCGGCGGAATCGGAATCAACGCGGTGCAGGGCGCCTCGCATGCCGGCGCCGCCCACGTGATCGCGGTGGATCCGGTTGCGTTCAAGCGCGACAGTGCATTGAAGTTGGGCGCCACCCACGCCGTGGCCACCATGGAGGAAGCCACCGACATAGCGCGCTCGTTCACCAACGGCCAGGGCGCGGATTCGGCCATCGTCACCGTCGGCGTGACCACCGGAGAACATGTCGCGCAGGCATTCTCGTCGATCCGCAAGGCAGGAACCTGCGTGGTCACCGGCCTCGGGAAGATGACGGACGTCGGAATTCCCGTGAGCCTGATGGAACTCACGCTGTACCAGAAGAGAATTCAGGGATCCCTGTTCGGTGCATCCAATCCCACCGCCGACATTCCCTGGATGATCGATCTCTACACCAGCGGCAAGCTCGAACTCGAAGGACTGATCACCAACCGGTACACCCTCGACCAGATCAACGACGGTTTCGCCGACATGCATGCCGGTCGCAACCTCCGTGGAATCATCGCCTTCTGAGCGAGTTCTCTCCGGACTTTCGATCGAGAGCAAGTCCGGAGAGATCCTCACTACAGCTTCACCAGGCGTTCATGGTGTCGAGGATTTGTCCTCTGGCCATCCACAATTCAGCAGACCAATACGGCCACGAGTGAATTCCGGCGGGCGGAAAGCTGTACGTCGCTGGGATTCCCAAGGATTTCAGGCGAATTTCGAATGCACGCGCGTGCACCCACGAGAGCGCCTCGAGCCCCATACCCGTCGCCGTGTGGAAGTAATCGATCGGCGCAGAGGGATGATCGTACGGTCCCGGGATGCCGTTGGACGACGAAATGTACATCGACAGTCCGCGAAGCGATTCCGCGTTGACGAACGGGTCGTTGCGAAGCCATCCGGATGACCACGGCGGGCCCCACATCGAATCGACGTTGTACCGGCCGGCGTCGAACATGGCTACGCGGATCGCTTCACGCATACCCGGACCCGAGATATTGATGTAGCCGGACAGCGAGCCGGCGAACTTGAACTGATCCCGATGATGCCCCGCCAGGTTCAACGCGGCACTGCCGCCCATCGACAACCCGATGATCGCATTGTTGGTTGGTGAAACGCCATACCCTGCAAGGAAGTCCGGAAGCTCGCGGGTGAGGAACGTTTCCCACCTGTACGTTATCGGCTGAGCGTTGAAATTGGACGGCGCGTACCAATCCGTGTAGAAACTCGACTCACCGCCGACCGGCATCACCAACGTGATGTTGTCATTGCGGTACTGATCGAGTGCGTTCGTTTCGAAACTCCAAGCATTTCTGACGTTTTGCGCGCGAAGACCGTCGAGCAGGTACAACGCGGCGTTGCCACCGCGCGCGGCCCACTGCACCTGAACCTTGATGTTTCCCATCGAAGACGGGACCCACAACTCGTCGTACCCACCCCATGGCGCCGAGCGCGCCGGAGTAGCACTCGCGGCGGTCGGACCGAACATACCGCCGAGCAGGAACATCGACAACAACGCCGCTACGAGCACCCGCACCCGCCGTGTATTGCGTTCGGGCAACGTGAATCTGATTCTCTGCAAGGTTGTGTCTTTCCCCGAAACTGCGCATCAAGAAACTCGCTTCGGTAAGTGCATCGTCGGTTCCACTGTCGACGTGTTTGTCCCTTTCCGGGGGCTCCGGTGTTACAAAGTCGAGGTCATCGCAACAATCGGACAACTGTCGTGCCGAGCGAATCCAGGTGGCGAAAAGCACAATTCACGAAGCACGCTGAATGCGCTCACTCAGCCGAGTGACGAAGCGATCGCATCACGACCTGCGGCAGCACACGCTTGGTCCTGCATTCCGTCTGGAGCGCCACCGACACCGATACCGGCGATCGACCCGGCTCCAGCCTTCAATGTGACTCCACCTGCAAGGAAGAGAGTGCCGGGAAGGTCGGCGATGGTTGATCCTTCGCCTTTGGTACGCTGCGAGAGGTCACTGGTGTCGGCTCCGAAAGCTGCAGAGGTGTATGCCTTCTCGCGTGAGGCTTCCACCGTGTGCTGGGCTGCGTTGTCGCCGCGCACCATGGCGATGACATTTCCCGCGCGGTCTACGACGGAGACGGTGACGAAGCCGAGACCGTCGGCGCGGCATTTCGCCAGGGCCGCACCAGCAGCCTTCACTGCTGCGTCGGCACTGAGTCGATTCTGAGTGACAATCGCCGAATCACCGGTCGCGGCAGGCTGCTGCGTGGCAGTAATCGACGTCGTGCTCGATGCGTTCGCCACCGGTGTGTCGGGGGTCGAGCAGGCGGCGCTGGCAAGGATTGCGACAACCGGAACGGCGACAGCGAGCGTACGGGGAAGTCGTGTGTAAATGCGGTGGTTCATGTCGGGCACACTTTCAATCGAATGGTTCGAAACCGTCCACTACAGCGTCGCGTCCGGGGGCGGGTGCGCACATCGGGCGCTCGGGTGACGAACCGTGCCCCCTACGGCTACCCGGATATCATCCGAATGGTTGATACGACGGCCTGGTGCCCTCCGTAACATTCGAGGGATGAGTAACGGAGCCATGAACGCCGACGCCGAACGCGGCCTACGCGGCCCGTTGGCGTATGCGATCCACGCGTCGTTCTTCGTACTGCTGTCTACATCGGGAGTTCGGTACGTCACAGTCCACGGGACCAGCGGTCGGTTCGGGGTTGTACTCGTCCTGGCCGTGGTCCTCGCCCTGCTCTACGCCGTCATGGCCACGGTGTCCTCGCGAGATGTGGTTCGCCAACGGCTGTGGATGTGGCCGGTACTGAGCGCATGGGCAGCGCTGGTCTGGCTTGCCCCGAGTTTCGCGTGGTGTGCGTTTCCCGTTCTCTTCCTCTGCATTCGTCTGTATCCGAGCAAGATCGCCTACCCCCTCGTCGGGATCCTGGGCGTCCTCGCCGGTATCGCGTTCTACCGGGTCACCGGTCGTGCCGAATTGGTGACACTTCTCGGGCCGCTGTGCACCGCGGCACTGGTCGCGGCCGCGTACGGGCAGATGGAACGAGATGCCCGAGAACGCCTTCGGCTTCTGCGTCAGGTAGCAGAAGCGCAATCTGCATTGGCAGATACCGAACGCGCTGCCGGCGTTGCCGCTGAGCGAGAGCGCCTCGCGCGCGAAATCCACGACACCGTTACCCAGGGACTGGCGAGCGCCCTTCTTCGGCTCGAGGCAGCCGAACAAACGTGGAATACAACGGGTTCGCCGTCTCGAGCCGATGTCGATGCCGCAGCAGAGAACATCCGAACGAGCTTGATGCAGAGTCGCGACCTCGTCCACGATCTGGCGCCGACCAAGGGCGGTACGGGCGACTTCGACGCCTTGGTCGTGGCCGCCGCCCGCCAGTTCGTCCCGGCCGTTCGGATCCGCACCGTCGGTGAAGCCGTCATCTTGCCCTCGGACGTAGCTCATGCCGTCGTGCGAGTGGTCTCGAGCGCGTCCTCCAACATCGCCCGCCACGCTCGCGCCGAAACGGCGGGCGTGACGATCACGTATCTCGACCACTCCGTCTCCGTAGACATCTTCGACGACGGCGTCGGCTTCGATCCGGGAAAGCTCGCCGACCATTCTCGGTACGGTGGATACGGCCTGCGTGCGATGCGAAGCCGCGTCGCACAGCTCGGCGGATCGTTCACCGTGGAAAGTGCACCGGGAGACGGCACCGTCGTCGCGGCCCAGTTCCCTCTCGAACGGAGGATCCGGTGACCACCACCATTCGCGTGTTCCTCGTCGACGATCATCTGGTCGTGCGAGCCGGGCTGAGAGCGCTGCTGAACACTCAGCCGGACGTCGAAGTAGTCGGCGAAGCATCGTCCGGCGAGGAGGCGGCCACGGCGATACCGTCGGCCTCACCGGATCTGGTGATGATGGATCTGGACATGGGCACCGGTATGCACGGTGCAGAAGCGATCAAACGCCTGCGAAGCGACGGTGTCGATGTTCCCGTACTGGTTTTCACGACGTACGACACCGACGCCGACGTCGTGCGGGCCGTGGACGCCGGTGCCATCGGTTACCTACTCAAGGACTCGACGCCCGACGAGATCTTCGGCGCGGTGCGCGGCGCGGTCGCCGGGCGCAGCGTTCTCTCTCCCACTGTGGCCTCTCGTCTCGTCCAGCAGATGCAGCGCCCGCAGGAAGCGCTCACCGCCCGTGAGTCCGAACTGCTCAGCCTGCTCGCCGAGGGGATGACCAACCGCGAGCTGGGTAAAGCGCTCTTCATCAGCGAAGCGACGGTGAAAACACACCTCGGGCACATCTACGCCAAACTCGGTGTCGATAACCGCTCTGCCGCAGTGTCCGTCGCACTACGTCGCGACGGAATACGCTGACCTCGGTGGCAGCCGAACAGCTCAGCCGCCCATCGCCTTACGCACTCCGTCGATCAGTTCGAGGAATTCAGCCTTGGGAGCAAAGTCGACATACTCCGAGTCGTCGATCGCTCCGGGAACGTGACCGGGTGCCCAGTAGAACACGTCGCCGGCATCGTAGGTTTGCCGACCTGCTTCGGAATCTGTGTAGATCCTTCCTTTCAAGACGTATCCGTAGTGCGGACATTGACAGCGCCCGCCTTCCAATTGTGCGAACGGTTCGGCGAAGTCTGCACCAGCAGGGATTTTGACGAAGTTGACGATCATGTCGCCTTCTTCTCGCATCCGCAGTTCGAATTCGCCGTCCTGCAACACGATGGGAAGATCGTGAGCCGAGATGGTGTGCATCGGAGTGCCTTTCGGCTTCAGAAGGGGGAGGTCTGCGCTGCTGGCCGGCTGGTTCGCCACTGCCAGGTGGTGAATTCGTCCCAACTGCTTTGAGTTCCGAATCTCGCGCCGTTTCCGGAGGCACCCGTGCCACCGAATGGTGCATAGGCATCGTTGTTCAAAGTCTGATCGTTGATGTGCACGATGCCGGTACGCAGTCGGTCCGCGATCCGCTCGCCGCGTTCAACCGATCGTGTTTGAATGGCAGCAACCAGACCGTATTCTCTGTCATTGGCCGTCCTGACTGCCTCGTCTTCGTCCTTGACGATCACGACGGGCGCCACGGGCCCGAAGATTTCTTCACGGAACGCGGGCATGTCCGAGGTGACTCCGGCCAGGACGGTCGGCTGATAGAAGAGCCCTTCGTATGTTCCACCGGCGCGGATTTCGGCGCCGGCCGCCTTGGTGCCCTGGACGATTCGATCGACGTTCGCAATCTGCCGCGCGTTGATGAGCGGTCCGAGAGCGACGTCGCCTGTATTGGGATCCCCGACCGGCAGGACCGCTGCGCGCTTGGCCAGCAGGTCCAGGTACTGATCGGCGACCGATTCCAACACGATGTGGCGGCCTGCGGTCATGCAGACCTGCCCCTGATGCAGGAACGAACCCCACGCGCCCGCCGAGCTCGCGGCATCCAGGTCTGCGTCGTCGAGGACGATCAGCGCATTGTTCCCACCCAGTTCCAGCGAGACACGCTTGAGCGTGCGACCGGCAGTTGCCCCGACCTGACGGCCGACGGCGGTCGAACCCGTGAAGGACACCATCGCGATGCTCGGGCTCTCGCACAATGCCTGACCAGGTGCCGCGTCACCGGCGAGCACATGCAGGAGGCCTTCGGGAAGACCTGCGGACGTGAACAATTCCGCGATGACCGCACCCCCGCTGATCGCGGTTTGAACATCCGGCTTGAGAACGACGCCATTTCCGAGTGCCAAGGCGGGGGCGACAGCGCGCATGGCGAGGAGAAGCGGGAAATTCCACGGGCTGATCACGCCGACCACACCCAGGGGCACCCGGCGACCGATGCTCGTGCGCCCCTCCTGGCTGGCGGGCAGGAGGTGCCCGAACGGCTGTGTCGGCAGTGCCGAGGCTTCCCACAGTTCGGAGATGACAAGATCAACTTCGAATGCGGCTTTCCCTGGTACGGAACCACCTTCACGGATCAACCAGCGCTCCACCTCGGCTCGCTCGGCTTCCAAAATCTGCGCTGCCTTACGGATCACCGAAGCGCGAGCCTGCCCGATCGTCGCCGCCCACGCCGGCTGCGCGGCCGACGCGATGTGTGCCGCTCGATCGATATCCGCAGCAGACGCCGTGCCGATCACACCGAGCACCTCGCCGGTAGCCGGTTCGAGCGACTCGACGGTGTCACCGCCTCCGTCGATCCATTGGCCGTCGAAAATCTTTCCGTACCATTGCTGATGAGCGAGCAGATTCGTCATGCGTTCCTCGATTCGTAGCTTTCGCTGCGGTCCTCGCTGTTCGTGGACCTGAGCTCTTCGCGAGCCTGAAAAAGCGATCTGGAACACACTCTGCCCCGGTATTCGGGCTCCCAGTTGTCGTGATCGGACACGTTTGTTGTTCGGATGCGACAGATCAGTGACGTTCGCGGGCGTTCGGATCAGGCGAGTTACGTACTTCCGACGGCGCCGCACCGAATTCCGCTTTGAACGCACGCGAAAACGCTGGTGCGTCATGGAAACACCATCGTGCGGCCAGGATGGAGATCGAATGACCCCGCAGTGAGACGTCGGTGAGATCGCGGCGTACGCGGATCAACCGTTCGCGGCGAATCAGCGCACTGAGGGTCAGATCCCCGTCACCGAAGTGACGCTGAACGGTTCGCGGCGACAGGTGCAACGCACCGGCGATCGACGCGACCGAGAGGTCTGGTGAGTCGAGATTCCGAAGCGCATATCGCAAGATCTCCTCTCGCGTCGAACGTCCGGGTGTCGCGGGCGCAGATCCTTGCATCAGAACTGCCGAAGCGAGATTGACTCCAGCATCTCCGAGAAGCCCGGCTGCGCTGCCGTCGACCTGGGATGCAACAGCGCCCGAGATGAAATTTTCCAGCAATGCACCGGACCCACGCCGACCGTCGTGGGTGCGCTCGAGCGCGCAATTCAGTTCTCGCTCGGTCAGACTCACCGCACTGCGCGGTAGGGTCATGACGGTGCACGACCAGTGACCGTCGAAACGCAGCGCGTACGAATGCTCGACGTCGTAGAGAATCATCGCGCCGGGCGGGGCCGTCAACTCGCGGTCCGATTGGCGCAGTATCGCGCTCCCGGTTCGGACCGTGCAGATCTTGAGCAGATCACTACCGTGTCGCTTTGCTGCGCGTGCGCTCCGCCGCAGTATCTGCGGTGAACCGGAGATGTCGAAAGCGCCTACGTCCCCGAGACTTACGCCGCTGACCGTACCGACAGGCGCGGCATCGACGGAACTCTCGGGGCACAGGCCACCGAAGGTCTCCGACATCTCGCAGTGCCACTGCTGCACAGATTCCGGCAGGCTCGCAGGCGTGGCAGACACGGCAGACATGGCGGGCTACTTGATCGAAGATCCGTGCTGCGTCAACGGCATGACCTCGATGGTCATGTACGGGAACAGGGGCAGGTTCCAGAGAATCTCATGGAGTTCGTCAGCCGACTCGACATCGAAGATGCTGATGTTGCTGAACTGTCCCACAATTCGCCACAGATGCACCCACTTTCCCTGTCGCTGAAGGTCTTGCGAGTACGCCTTCTCCGTTGCGACGGTATCGGCGCGTGCTTCCGGATCCAGGTCGCGCGGAATATCGACGTCCATCCGAACGTGAAAGAGTGCCATGTTCTTCTATCCTCTAGTTCCTGGTCCAGGTCTTGACGGCTTCCATGTTCAGTTCGACTCCCAGGCCAGGTCCGGCGGGGAGGTGCAACTGACCCTCGGAATACTTCAGGGGTTCCTGAAGCAACTCTTCACTGAAGAGCAGTGGGCCGAAAAGCTCTGTTCCGAAGTTGATTCCGGGCTCGGCGCACGCGAAGTGCAACGAAGCGGCGGTGCCGATCGGGCCTTCGATGGACGTCGCACCGTGGCACGCGATACCGGCGGCCTTG
>NZ_LVCT01000156.1:0-532 GCF_001647205.1 Rhodococcus sp. EPR-134 | reverse complement strand
GTCGTGTGGGGTCTGCACACTCTCGTCGGCCATGATCGGAATCGGTAGAAGCCTACTGAGTTCGGCGAGGACCTCGATTTGGTCTGCCGGAGTGGGTTGTTCGATCAGTTCGACTCCACCCTCGGCGAGTTGCGGCAAGTACCGCAGGGCAGTGAAGCGATCCCACCGTGCGTTGACGTCGACACGGACTCCGGCGTGGCCGTCCAGCGCCTGCGCGATGTTGACGATGCGCGCAACGTCGACTGCTGGATCGAGTGCTCCCATCTTGAGTTTGAAGCTGAAATTGAGCCGGGATTCGAGCTTTTCGTGAGCTTCCTCGATGATCTCGTCCGCCGGCGCAGCACCCAGTGCCCACGTGACGTCGACACTCTCGCGGAAAGCCCCGCCGAGGAGCGTGTGCACGGGGACTCCCAGGCTACGCGCCCAGGCGTCGTGCAACGCCACGTCGACTGCGGCCTTCGCGAATCGTGCATTGGCAACAACTTTTTCGATGTCGGCCATGATCGCGGTGATGTGATCCACGCGCCTGCCG
>NZ_LVCT01000155.1:0-3685 GCF_001647205.1 Rhodococcus sp. EPR-134 | reverse complement strand
GCCGTATCCGATCACCCCGTCGGAGGTGCGAATCGCGACCAGCAACAACGGCTGCGCCGTCATCGACGTGGTGGCGAACTTGTGGGGGCGAACCAGCGGAACGTCGAGGATGGTCGTCTCGATGGAGACGATCGACAGGTCTGTCATCAAATCACTTTCTTCAGAGCAGTTGTGGATCAGGCCGGATCGAGCACGAAGTCGTATGTGACCCGGTTGGTTCCGTCGGCACCTGGCTTCGGATCGAGAATCAGTTCGGGCTTCGTCGCCGTTGCCACGTCGTTCTCGATCCACTCTCCATCCTTGAAATAGAGCTGGGTGGTGATGGTGCGCTTACCGGGAGCCTTCACCATGAGGTGCAGGTGAGCCGGACGCCACGGGTGCCAGCCGGCCTTCTCGATGAACCAGCCGGTGGGGCCGTCGGTCGGGATCTGGTACGGCGCAGGCTGAATCGTGGTGATCTCGAAGCGTCCCTCGTCGTCGGCGACGATCGTTCCGCGGAGGTTGCCGTCGGGGATGTGCGGCGCGAAATGGGAGTAGTAGCCCTCGTCGTCCGCGTGCCAGAGTTCGACGGTTGCACCGCCCAACCCCTTGCCGTCGAGATCGCGAACCTGGCCCTCGAAGACCAGCTTCGATCCAACCTCGTTGTCACGCATCGGAAGTTCACACTTGGCAGGCAACGTCTTGGCATCGGCAACGTAGTACGGGCCCTCGATGCTTCCCTTGGTGCCGTGCTGGCCGCGGTACGCGACCTCCTCGACGTTGTGCTCGAGGAAGACGTCCAGCCACAGGGGCCACTCGCCGAACTGGCCGATGTCGATGAGCCACTGCTTGAGGACGCGGTACTCGGGGTAGGTGATGCCGTGCTTGTCGATGACGCCTGCGAGTGCCTCGAGCACGTCCTTGGCGATGGCCGAGACGCGTTCGGGCGGGGTGTCCGCGCTGACTCGTTCCTGGAGGAACTTGTCGGTGGCGGCAGTACCCGAACCTACTGCGGTGGGGCTCTCGGAAGTGGTCATGTGGTCCTCCTCGGGGCCGTATGTGGCTGTTACCGGGTGGGTGCCGTACTGCTGGGCTGCGTCGGCTCCCCAAGTTTGGGTTGTACGCTCTGCGTACATCGGTTACGCTGTGCGTACGCTTGTACTGTGCGCCCAGTCACAAAGTTTGTCAACCTTCGAAGGCGCCGATCGGGCATACCCGCAGATGAAAGGCCATTCCGTGAGCGAGAACGATCGCGATTACATCCAGAGCATCGAGCGTGGATTTGCTGTGCTGACGGCCTTCGACGAGAAGAACCCCAACCCGTCGCTCGCCGATCTTGCCGCCGAAACGGGTCTCTCCCGCCCAGCGGTCCGGCGCATCCTCCTCACGCTGCAGAAGCTCGGATACGTCACCGGCAACAACAGTCGGTGGGCGCTCACCCCACGCGTTCTGAGCATCGGGCAGCACTTCTCGGCATCACATGCCTTGACGGAGGCGGCGCTCCCTCGTCTGTTGGAGATCGCAGAACACACCCACGAGTCGGCGTCGCTCGGGGTGCTCGACGGTGTCGACGTGGTCTACGCCGCGCGTGTACCCGTCCGGCGGATCATGAGCATCAACGTCAGCGTCGGCACCCGAGTGCCTGCATATGCCACCTCCATGGGTCGAGCCCTGCTAGCCTGGGCGCCAACCGAAATCGTCGACAACGTCATCGCGAACTCCACGTTCGACGCCCTCACACCCACCACGATCACCGACGAAGGCACATTCCATACCGCCCTCCGGGTGGTGCGCGAACAGGGATACGCGCTCACATCGGAGGAACTGGAAGACGGCCTGATTTCCCTCGCTGCTCCCGTCCGCGACGCCGGTGGAAGCGTCGTCGGAGTGACAGCGTGTTCGACCTCGGCCGGACGAACATCCCCGGAAGCTTTCCGCGCCGACGTCGCGCCTTTCCTCGTCGAAAAGGCGAACCAACTCAGCGCGGACATGGGGTACCGAAGCTAGCGCCTCAACACCTCGGAAGGCAGCAATCCGTACTTACGCCGAAACGACGACGCGAACCGTCCGGTGTGCGTGAAACCCCATCTCACAGCGACATCGGTGACCGTCGTCGAGTCGTCGGCATCCACCAGATCTGCATGGACCCGCTCGAGACGGATGTCGAGCAGGCATTCCGACGGACTCCGGCCCACGTACTGCCGAAATCCCTCCTGCAATCTCCGTACGCTGACGCCCGCCACCTCCGCCATCTCGGCTGCGGTCCACACGCGGGCCGGGTCGTCGTGCATCTCGTCGAGCACCCGCTTGACGATGCGTGGCCTGGCGTGTCGCACCGCGTCCTCGCTTTCGGGCATTGCGGCAAGGACGAATGCCGTGACCACGGCGCCGGAGAGCTGACCTGCCACCAGTTCGTTGTGCAGCACGCCGACCGGGCCGAGTATCTGATCCGACAGTGAGCGAACAAATTTCAGCCATCTGGCTCCGTCGTCCCCCCGAAGATCCACCTGATCAGGCAAGTGCATTCCGGGTCGACCGAGAACCTTTTCCATCTCACGGTCGAGGTACTGACGGTCCATCCGGACTCCGACGATCTCGCAGTCCGCACTCCACCGCGTAATTCTTGTCGTGATGTCGGGTGGACATACCGTCGCAACACCCTGCGTCGAGAGCACGTGCGAGCCCGCGAACACCGACTCGAGCTCGCCCGAGAGCGGGATGTTCACCCCATAGGCACCGGGATGATCGGATTCGACGGCGACGTCTGCTCCCCACCGAATATGAGCGATCCTCAGCGGTCCCAACTCGGTGGTGCACACCCCGACTCCACTGGCCGCATGCCGAGACAACGGCGTCAGCGTGTGCGGAAAGTAGGCGTCCGAAACCGCATGACACGCCTCGTCCCAGTCGCGGGGAGCTGTACCGATCATGGAGTCGACCATCGTCCTTCTTCACCTTCCAAACCCGTGACCAGCCACATTGCCGAGCAAGGGCGCTGAACATCATTGAACACTGTGTCCCCGGTCACTTCCAAGAGAAAACGGGTACGGGCCGCGATCGGGTGCGCAATCCGGATAGCCACCGCGCTGTACGGATCGACCGAAGCCTGCGCCCGCCGTACGTTCGTCTTCACTCCCGGCGCGAGTCGCCCACTACTTCCCTCCCGCACTTCGCGGCACTCTCACTCAACCGCCATCCGACAAGGAGGTCCGGTCATGGAACAAAATCAGCTTCGAGGAATCTTCGGTCAATTCGCGAGCGGCGTCACCGTCATCACCTGTACCAATGCCGACGGTCAACCACACGGAGCCACGGTCACCGCATTCACGGCCATTTCCCTGGAACCACGGCTGTGCCAGATCACGATGACTCGCAAGTCCAAGGCGTGCGGCTACCTCGGCAACGCGCCGTTTGCGGTCAACATCCTTGCCTCCGACCAAGTGGACACGGCCATGCATTTTGCCGGCCGACCGCAGCGCACCGAACCGAGGTGGATCGACGGACCGACCGCTCCCCTGCTCGACGGCGCCGCAGCAACCATCTCGTGCGTCCCGTGGAAGGAGTACGACGGCGGTGACCACATCATCTTCATCGGCGAGATCGTCGACGCTCAGTCGAGTGGCAAGGATCCGCTTCTGTTCTACCGAAGCACTTTTCACGATCTAGGCGCTACCTCGTCGACCACAGTCTGGAACGGAAGTCAGGA
>NZ_LVCT01000154.1:0-6482 GCF_001647205.1 Rhodococcus sp. EPR-134 | reverse complement strand
GATGTGAACGATAACTGACGCTGCGTCAAAATGACACGACGGGTATGGATCAATTGCTCGAGCGTGTGCAAGTTCTGGTCGCGATCACGGCGGGGAGAGATATGCGCACAGTCCGCGGTGCCCTCCACGCATCATCGCTTCATGATTCCACTCGAACAGCGGCTTCGCGACCTTCGCGGCCAGACCAAGCGCTCCGGACACCGCTACCTGTTGCCGAAATTCGGCTGTGCAACCAGATCCAGCGGGGCGCACCGCCCAGCTACTCCACCCGGTCATTGCGCCGGTGAGACGCACTTTCAGAAAGTGGTCAACTGAGTCTTCCACCTCGCGTCGCCCGAAGACCAGCAGCGTCAGAGGGACAGCGCTGCGGATGGACATGGAGCCTGAATGCTCGTCGATCGTCCCGACTCGGCGTATCTGAGGCCACCACTGCGAATACCGTTCGGCATCCGCGAGAACCTCGTAGACGCGGTCAGCAGAGGCAGGCAGCGTCCAGACGCTGTGGAAGTCGAAGTCGGTCACGGTTCAGTCCGTCTGCGCAGCAGCAGTCACCCAAGCACCGTAACCCGAACCGCGGGTGCCTACACGCCGGGCTTGCTCAGTATTCGAATGTCTCCACCCGTCGCAGGATCTCCTCCGCGATCTTGGCGGGACTCCCGCCCACGTCGACGACGATGGCCTGTTCGTCCGGGTCGACGGCCTCGAGTGTCGAGATCTGGGAGTCGAGCAGCGAGGCGGGCATGTAGTGATCGAGGCGAGCGGTCAATCGCTGGCCGATCTGATCCCGCGAACCGGCGAGGTGCACGAACACGACGTGCTCACCGCGAAGCACGTCGCGGTAGCTGCGCTTGAGTGCCGAACACGTGACGATGCCCGGCTGACCGGCGTCGGTATGGCTCTTGATCCAGACGGCGATCTTGTCGAGCCAGGGCCAGCGGTCTTCGTCGTTCAACGGATGCCCGGTCGCCATCTTGTCGATGTTCGCCTGCGGGTGGAGATCGTCGCCTTCTTGAAGGTCCCAACCCATCGCTCCGGCGAGCATGCCGCCGACCGTCGACTTTCCCGAACCCGAGACACCCATCAGGACGAGCACGGGATACTGCTTCTGCTGTGCCGCTTCGGTGTTCATGTGCTCGCCTACCTAGATGAATGCGCTCAACACGAGCACTCCGGCCAGGCCCGATACCGAGATGATGCATTCCATCACGGTCCAGGTCTTGAGGTTCTGTACCACGCTGACGCCCAGATACTCCTTCACCAACCAGAATCCGGCGTCGTTGACGTGCGAGAGGAAGAGCGAGCCCGCACCGATCGCCAAGACCATCAGCGAGACATGTGCGGACGAGAGGTCTGCCGCAACCGGAGCAAGGATGCCCGACGCCGTCACCGTTGCCACCGTTGCCGAACCTGTTGCGACGCGGATCAATACCGCTACCAGCCAGGCCAGGAACAGCACGGGGAGGCTGCTGCCCTTGATCGCGTCGGCGATCACTCCGGCGATACCGGTGTCGATCAGGACCTGCTTGAAACCGCCACCGGCGCCGACGATCAACAAGATGCCTGCGATGGGAGGTAGGGAACTCTCGAGTGACTTCGAGATGGCCTTGCGGTCCATTCCGCCGCCGCGACCCAACAGCACCATTCCAACCAGAACCGCGAGACCCAAAGCCACAACGGGTGTTCCGAGGAAGTCGAGGACGGACTTGGGTAGTGCCTCGGAATCGGGTGCGATCACGTCTGCAAATGCCTTGCCCAGCATGAGAACAACCGGCAGGAGGATCGCTGCGAGAGTAGCCGCGAACGAGGGACGCTGCTTCTTCTCTTCCTCGCCTCGATCTTCGCCTGTGACAAAAAGATCCGGGACCTTCACGTCGACCCACCGCGCGGCGTACTTACTGAAGACCGGTCCGGCGAGAACAACAGTGGGGATCGCGACGAGGACACCGAGCGCGAGGGTGAGGCCGAGGTTTGCGTTCAAAGCCGAGACTGCAACCAGCGGCCCTGGGTGCGGGGGAACCAACCCGTGCATGGCCGAGAGGCCGGCGAGGGTGGGGATCGCGATGCGCATCAGGGACAAGCCGGAACGCCGCGCGACGAGGATGATGACCGGCATCAACAGGACGAGACCGATTTCGAAGAACATCGGCAGACCGATCACTGCGCCGACCAGAGCCATGGTCCACGGAAGCGCCTTGGTGCTGGAGCGGCCGACCAGCGTGTCGACCACTCGGTCGGCACCGCCGGAATCGGCGAGGAGTTTGCCGAACATCGCGCCGAAACCGATCAGGATTCCGACGCTTCCCATGGTCGACCCGAAGCCGGTGGCGAACGCCGCGACCGACTCGGCCGATCCGAGGCCGGCCGCCAGACCGACACCAACCGCACCGATGGACAGTGCGAGGAAGGGGTGCAGGTCGAGCCAGGTGATCAGCGCGATGATAACCGCGACGCCGGCGACTGCAGCGATGATCAATCGTGCGTCGCTACCAGCGGGGACGACCTCGGCCGCCAGCAATGCTGTGGTGTTCATAGGGACTCCCAGTCCGATGAGTGATTGAGGTCACTGTTCCTTAATTAACCTACAATTTCAAGAGCAGACACTAATTTGTAGTATTTATTCGGCTTCCACCGGGCTTACTCCATACGCATGGGACGATCTACGTATGCCTTCTGTCCCGTTTCAGCAGTTACACGACTCGATGCTGGAACAGCTCGGCCAAGACATAGTCGGTGGTGTGCTCGCTCCGGGTACCACGATCTCCGCCGACGAGGTGGCAACGCGCTACGACGTGTCGCGAACCGTCATCCGCGAAGTTGTCCGCGTTCTCGAATCCCTCGGACTTGCCTCGGTTCGTCGACGCGTCGGAATCACCATCCTGGGCTCCGAACACTGGAACTCGCTCGACCCCAATGTCATCCGCTGGCAACTGGCCGGTCCTGATCGGTTCGAGCAGCTGTCTATCCTCAGCGAACTCCGTTCCGGCATCGAACCTCTGGCTGCGCGACTCGCCGCAACTCGCGCCACACCTGAGCAGTGCGGCGCTCTCACTGCAGCCGTCATCGGCATGTCAGCTACCTCTCGCGCTGCCGATACCGGCGCCTATCTCGGCCATGACTCCGACTTCCACCGCACCCTGCTCGCCGCCTCCGGTAACCCGATGCTGCGGGCGATGTCGCAGATCGTCGTCGAGATACTCGAAGGCCGCACCCGCCACTCGTTGATGCCCCACGAGGCCGACCCCGAAGCGATTCACCTGCACGGAGTGGTCGCATCTGCTATTCAGGCCGGGGACGCCGACGCCGCGGAAGCCGCCATGCGCTCGATCGTCGCGGAATCCGCAGAAGCGGTCGAAACAATGCGCGAAAGCCCCGAACCGCCGCCTCATCTGTAAGTCGAGCCACAGACTCGGCGGAATTGGCCCGCAACTGCTCCGCAAGTGGAACGCTTGGCGCCATGACAGCACTCGCTACCCAGAACAGCGCACTCTGATGGCCCGCCCGGTACGCGTCGTCGTCCTCGGTGCCGGATCGTGGGGAACCACGGTGGCCGGCCTCGCTGCCCGCAACACCCCGACCCTGTTGTGGGCACGCAATTCCGAAGCAGCCGACGAGATCAATTCGCAACGGACCAACTCCAAATACCTTGGTGAGCGCAAACTTCCCAAGGGGCTCAAGGCAACCTCGGATCTGGTCGAAGCCGCCCGCGAAGCGGACGTACTCGTATGCGGGGTGCCATCGCACGCCGTTCGCTCCACCCTCGCCGAGATCGCCAACGAGGTTCGGGCGTGGGTCCCGGTGTTGTCACTGTCCAAGGGTCTCGAGCCCGGCACCCGGCAGCGCCCCACCGAAGTGATCGCCGAGTGCCTGCCCGGCCATCCCGTCGGATTGCTCGCAGGCCCCAACATCGCCAAGGAGATCGTCGACGGCATGGCCGCGGCATCGGTCGTGGCCACCCAGGACGATCGCGTCGCCGCCGCGCTGCAACCCCTGTTCGCGTCGTCGGTCTTCCGCGTCTACCGCAACACCGACGTGCTCGGCTGCGAACTCGGCGGCATCCTCAAGAACATCGTTGCCATCGCCTCGGGCATGGCCGACGGCCTGGGAGTCGGTGACAACACTCGTGCGATGGTGCTCGCACGCGGCCTCGCCGAGATGACTCGACTCGGTGAAGCGATGGGCGCCAACCCGCGCACCTTTGCCGGCTTGACGGGCGTCGGCGATCTGATTGCCACCTGCATGGCTCCGACTTCTCGGAACCGTCGCGTCGGCGAAGCTCTGGCGCAGGGATTGACCGTCGAGGAGGCGGTCGCCAAGCTCGGCCAGGTTGCCGAGGGCGTGAAGACTGCCCCCACCGTCATGGATCTGGCCCGTGAATACGGTGTCGACATGCCGATTGCCGCGGAGGTCGAGGCCGTCATCGGCGGTCGCCAAAGTGCCAGCGACGCATATCGCGGACTTCAGAAGGTTGCCCCGGGCGGCGAGCACGAAGTGGCGTGAGGAAGATCTACAGGTATCTAGCGATTTGGCTAGATACCTGTAGATCGCCCGAGATCACGAAATTGGAGCGTCGACGAAGATGTCGATCGCCAACGGTGACCGACCGCCGTACTGCGAGAAATCCGAGATCCCCGCCTCGCGCAAGATCTCGACGTCGAGCACTGTACGACCGGTATCCGTGCCGGCGGGACGCCCGAGAATCTCGACAGCCGCATCGGCCATGATCTCGGGTGAACGCGAGTGCTCGATACTGTCGTCTCCCCCGAGCAGGTTTCCGACAGCAGCCGTGGCGATCATGGTCTCCGGCCACAGGCAATTACTCGAAATCGGTGCACCTGAATACTCTGCGGCGATGCCCAAGGCCGCCAATGTCATTCCGTATTTGGCCAACATGTAGCCCGGATGAGCACCCAACCAGTGCGGCGAAAAGTTGAGCGGCGGCGACAGCGTCAACACGTGCGCATTGGCCGAAACCCGAAGGTACGGAAGGCACGCGCGGGTGAGCGCGAAGGTACCACGGACATTGACCTGCTGCATCAGATCGAATCGCTTCATCGCGAGATCTTCGGTTTTCGAGATGTCGAGGACGCTCGCGTTGTTGACCACGATGTCGATGCCACCGAAGTGCTCTACCGCTGCAGCCACGGCCCGCGCGATGTCGTCGTCGTTCCTCACGTCGCCGACGACCGGAACGGCATGACCCTCGAGCTCGTTCAACTCGTCCACAGCCGTGTGGATAGTTCCGGGCAGCCTGGGATCCGGCGTATCGGTCTTGGCGAGCAACACGATATTTCCGCCGCGGCGCGCTATCGCACGGGCGATGGCAAGTCCGATGCCACGGCTTCCCCCGGACATGATCGCGGTTCGTCCCCGGAAGTTCTTGTCGTCCAAAACGAATCCTTGTCATCGTCGACGGTCTTCGTCGTTGCGGGTGTGGCCGCGGGAAGTCCCGGCACGACCACTCGTCGACTTCCACGATATGAGCGCCTTCACGCGATGACTACGTCCGCAGAGCATCAACAATCGTTGGTCCGTTGTCCTGACGGGACAACGGATCAATCCGGTCAGCCACCCACCGGGCGCAGAATCCACCATCCGCCGAGCACGAGCACCGCGACGTTCACGAGCAGGAACAACCCGACCCAGACGATCGCGGGTATCGGTGAGAGCCTGGCCAATTGGTCGGCGTCCGAGTCCGGTGCCCCGCCTCGTCGCATTCGCTGCCGTTGAAGTTCCACGACCGGGCGTGGTCCGGCAAAGAGGAGGAAGAGCGACAGGAAGTACGCTGCGGCCACTTGCTGCTCCTGGGTCCCCCACCAGACGAGCCCGAACAACACGGCTCCCACGACTGCAAGTGAGAAGACTCCGTAGAGGTTTCGGATCAGGACCATCATCACCGCGATGACGAATACGCCGATCCACAGCACCGAGACCGCACGCTGCGCGCCCAACAACCCGGCCGCGCCGAGTCCGAGAATCGACGGTCCGACGTACCCCGCGAACGTCATCAGAATGACGCCGAAGCCGGTCGGTTTGCCCGACGAAATCGCGACACCCGACGTATCCGAATGCAGGCGAAGACCTTTCAACCGTCGGCCGACCAGGACGGCGACGATCAGATGAGCGCCCTCGTGTGCGATGGTGACGACGTTGCGGGCGATCCGCCACAGGTGTGGTTCGAGAACGATGATCACGGCGATCAACGCGGCCAGTTGAACCACCCACACCGGCGGATTGGGACTGAGCGCCGCCACCCGATCCCACGCGGTTTCGAGCGCGTTCACTCCGCTTGTCCGCGCAGGTATCGGCCGAAGTGCGGGACCGTGAATCCGATGGATCCACGTTCTGCCGAATAGATCAGCCCCTTCTTGATCAGTCCATCCCGTGCCGGCGACAGGGAAGCCGGTTTGCGCCCCAACTCGACGGCGATCTTCGCGGTTGCGACGGGCCCGTCGTCACCGGCGAGATCGGCCATGGCGCGCATG
>NZ_LVCT01000153.1:0-9648 GCF_001647205.1 Rhodococcus sp. EPR-134 | reverse complement strand
CTTCTGCCGTGATCGGACTCGACGCCGCCACATCCCACGTGGCTTTTCCGTAGGCCTGAACGAAGTACGGGTACCCGTCAGCCGCTTCGTACAGAGCGTCGAGCGCGGATTCGGTGAACTCGACGTCCTCACGCTCGGCAGGTGCGATCAGTGCCTGATCTGCAGCTTCACGCTCGAGGCGATCGATCCGGTGGTAGCTGAACAGGCGCTCCGAGTAGCTTTTCGACGCCGACAGCACAGCAGGCAGATGCGGAAGCCCCGCCCCGACGACGATCAGCGGTGCCGCGTCCTGACTCAACTCGTGGCAGGCCCCGCAGATCGCCGAGACATCCGCTGCTCCGAGGTCCTGCATCTCGTCGATGAAGATGGCGATCCCGACGCCGACATCCCTGGCCAGCGACGACGCATCGAGCAGCAACTCGACGAGGTCGATCTCGATGTCGCCGCTGTCTGCCCGACCTTTGATCGCGGGTGCATCGATGCCTGGCTGCCAGCGCTCGCGCATTCCCTTGTCCGCAGTGGCGCGTAGGGCAAACGATTTGAGGACTCCGAGGAACTGCTCGACCCGCTCCGGATCGCGATGGGAGACCGCGATCTCTCGGACTGCCATGTGGAGCGCTGACGAGAGTGGGCGTCGTAAATCCTGATCGGGGCGCGCCTCGATCTTGCCTGTCCCCCAGCTTCGGGAGATCGCGGCCGAACGCAACTGATTGAGCAGGACGGTCTTGCCGACGCCACGCAAGCCGGTGAGGACAACACTTCGTTCCGGGCGGCCACGCGCAATTCGCTCGAGAACGACGTCGAAGGCGTCGATCTGCTTGTCGCGCCCAGCGAGTTCCGGCGGGCGTTGACCGGCACCGGGGGCATACGGATTGCGCACGGGGTCCATGCCCATCGACGGTACAAGCCGAGTAGACGAATATCCCGCTCTCTAGCGCGTGTCCTAGAGAGAACTAGTAACTGCTATTGCACCCCGTGAACCTCGTACTATCGCCGTATGCAATGGCTTCGGGCGGGGATCGGAATCATCGCGGGGGGCGCGCTATGGGTCATGTCGTTGCTCGCGTCCACACCAGACACGCTTTGCCAGGACAACTATCCCGCCCCCGACTCGCCTGGTCCGGGATACTTTTCAGCTGTGTGGAAGGCACATCGTCTTCCGCTGCCTGTGCCAGCAGCCAGATGCACGACACATCTAGTCGATGTGGACTCCACGGCTACCTCGGTCGTCGTGGACTGGCCGATGGCCAGTTTGGGGGTTCTCGGCATTACCCTCGTGGTGGTCTCGTTGCTAACCCTAAAACGCCCTACCGAAAACTGAGCGCCCAGCATCCCGTCTACCTGTTCGAGCCCGACCGCTAGATGAAGTCCCCGGCCACGTGGGCCCCAATTGCTCCGGCCAGAATGATCGCAGGATGCGCCGCGGCCAGATAGAGCCCCGACACGTCTTCGGCGAAGCCCAGCAGTGGCCGGCCACCGCGTGGAATGGGACGGTCAGCGACTACCGCCTCGATCAGTTCCACGTGTTCACCGCCCACGAGCTGACTGCGGACCGCCTGCAGGGTCGGCTCGGCAAGCTCATGAGTGTCTCCGGAGAACCCGAACGGAACATCCTCAGCCGCAATCAGTGTCGTGTCGTCCAATTGCCTGATCTCGAAGTCCGGGGTGGAGAGGATTCCGCTCACCAATCGGTGCGGCGTCGAGAATCTGATGAGGCAACACGGTGAGGCGCCGACCGCGACGTCGACTCCCGCCGACGCCGCGAGGCCGGGGATAGCAGTGCCCGCGGAGAGGATTGTGGTCGATCCGTAGACGGGACCGTCGGCAGTCACTACTCCGCACACTCTCTTGCCTTCCGTGTACATCGAGAGCACACTGACATCGGAATGCACTGTGGCACCGTATGCTTCGGCACCCCGCAGGAGCGATCGAGCGAACGCAACCGGGTCAACTCCACCATCGTCAGGCGCATATGCCGCTACCGCGGGCGCTGTGCGCAATCCCGGCTCACGAGCAAAGACCTCATCTTCACCGATGAGTTCGACTGGATGACCGAGTGCGCGATGCGCGTCGACGAACTTTCGAGTCTCCGCTTCCGTCGTCTCCCACGTGATCGCGCCTCTGCGGCGCAGACCGAATGGCTCGACGAGTTCGCGCTCCAGCCGGTCGAACTCGGGTGCGGCGCCATGTCGGCACGGATCGGAGTAGGTTTCTGCTGCACTCTTCGAGAGGCCGACCCAGGCAAACGAGTTGCCGGTCACCCCTCCCGCCACCGAGCCCCGCTCGAGCACGGTGACTCGGAGACCAACGCGCGCCAGGTGATACGCGATCGACGCGCCGACGACACCGGCACCAATCACCAGGATCGGGCTGTCGTTTCGACCATTCGGATGCGTCACCAGTGGACCATATCTGCGAGCCGCAACCTGGATCCACTCGATTTGGATGCGAGGACTTCGGCGGTTAATGGAGGACTAGGCCTGTTCCCGCTCGGCGGCGAGAGCGACCGCCCGTTCGAAGGTATGGACGAGCACTGCACGCCGAGCACCCTAAACTCGAGTCACTCCCCACGCGGTGAACCTGCGGTCACCAGTCATCGGAGTACACGCAGCAGTTCCCAAAAGAGAACAACAACCGCCTGTGGGCACCGACAGGCCCGCCAGACCGGGCGTAAAGCCCGCCCAGTCTTGTCGCCAAGTCGCCGATCAGGTAACCCGAGGTCATCCGCGCGCTGATGCTTTGAGGCTGTCGACATTGGCGACGGGTCGCACTGGTGAACGCCCAGTCGTGGCCGAGGCCCTAAAGAAGCCCTCCAACAACCGATCCCGACTTCAGGTCGCATCACCCCCAGAACACCGATACTGAAATCCCGGCTTCCGTCTGAACGCGTTGGCGTGCAATCTTTGCTCTGACTCTGTATCTCGGGACTTTCCAAAGCACTCTTCGGATCGTCGAAAAATATCCGCGCTGGATTCGACAATCGTCTAACGATATGTGACCTACATCTCCGTAGCGTTACCCGTCATATCCGGTTGGGTTTTCGTGAACAGGGAGTTGACGCTTGAAGAAGCCAGTTCTACATCGCGCGATGCGCGCTTACACGCGAACCGCCACGTACGCGGTATCGGCAACAGCACTCGTCCTCGTGGTTTCCGCGTGTGGCTCCGCACCGGGCGCCACACAGACTCGAACGATCACCGACGATCCGATACCCGCCTTCACCTTCGCTCTTGCAGCGGCTCCGATCTCCTTAGATATCACTAAGGATTTCGGTCCTTCCATGCAGGTTCAGACCCTGTTCACCGAACCGCTGGAACGGCTTTCCGGTGAAGGAGAGTTGCGACCTCATCTCGCCGAAGCCGTATCGGTTCCTGACCCGACGACCATCGACTACGTCATCCGGTCCGACGTGCGATTCTCCGACGGAACTCTACTGACCCCGGAGGACGTGATCTGGAGCCTTCGGCACGTCTCTGATTCCGCAGCCGGGGCGCAAACTGCCGGCGAGCTGGAAAGTCTCGAAAGCATCGAACAAACCGGACCGATGCGGGTGACTGTGAAGTTGTCGCATCCCGATCCGGTTGCCAGGCAGAGCATCGCGCTATTCGGACTGATCCAACAGGCAAGGTTCGCTGAAGAACATGCTGCCGAATTGGGTACTGCGCAAGCGGTTCCGGTGGGCACTGGCCCGTACCGGGTCCAAGAATATTCAAGTTCCGGTGTGCAACTTGTCCGTAACAATGACTACTGGTCGGAGCAACCTGCACCGGAAACGCTGAAGTTCGACGTGATTCCGGACGGCAACACCGCTCAGTTGGCAATGCGATCCGGCGACATCCAAGCTGCGAATGTGGCCGACATCAAGAAGCAGTCACAGTGGAAGCAGATCGGTGGAATCGACACGATCGAGGTCCCTCTGACCAAGCTCACGTATTTGACGTTCGATACCAGTACGAGTCCGTTCGACGATGTCCACGTGCGGAAGGCCGTCGCGCACTCGATCGATCGAAAAGGAATCGCAGAGGCGGCATTCGGCAACGACTCCGCGATATTGAAGGGTTTGGCAACTCCGGAAATGTTGACCGGTGTCGCCGGTTCCCCTGGGAACGCGCAATCCTTCCTGGACGGAATCGGCGGAATCGAGTTCGACAGTAACCTTGCGGCGCAAGAACTTGCCGCCTCGTCGCACCCCCAGGGATTCACGGTGGAGGTCCCCTACACCGACAACGTGAACTGGACGGAACTGACGGTACTCAACCTGCAACAAAACCTGGCGCCACTCGGTGTGACCGTTGTTCCAAAGCCCATCACCCAGACCCAATGGATTTCCGACCTGTACGCCCACAAGGTTCCCGGAATCGGATTCCTGTCGATTACCGCATCGACGCCCGACCCCAAATTGATCGGCTCCGTCGTCGGAAAGGAGAACGCTGTCGCACCGAAATTCAACGCCTCGAATTGGTCTACCGATTCCGTCGAACAGGCGCTGCCCGTCCTGAACGGATCGACCTCACCCCTGGACCGATGGACTGCCGCCCAGACCATCTTGACCGGCATCCACGAACAACTTCCGTACGTCCCGCTGTTCAATCCGAATCTGGTCTACGCAATTGCCGACGGGTTCGCCTTCGATCGCGACATGTCCTTCTACGACTTCGTCAACGGTTCGTGGGTTACCGCAGTGAAGGCAACGTCGTGAACGACTATCTCTCCCACACAACGAGGTTCGATTGAGATGGCAGTAGCGGCGTTCATCGGCAAGCGACTCGTGGTGTCGGCCGCGCTGCTTCTGGTAATCAGTTTTCTGGTGTTCAGTCTGCTGTCGGTGACGCCAGGCTCTGCAATTGCCGTCCTTGTCGGCTCTCGTCCGAGCACACCCGAACTGATCGCGGCCCTGGAGGCACGACATCACCTCAACGATCCTTTCCTTGTTCAGTATTGGCACTGGTTGGTCGATGCACTGCAGCTCGATTTCGGGACGTCGACCAGATCAGGTGCGCCGGTGACCGGCATCATCACCGATCACCTACCGGTCTCGATCCAACTGGCGGTGTACACACTTGTTTTGGTGGTCGGGATCGGGGTCCCCTGCGGAATGTCAGCGGCGTATCAGCGCGATAAATGGGTGGACAGAGGTATCTCGATGGCTTCCGTAATAGGTATGAGTGCACCAGGTTTCGCAGTCGGAATGTTGCTGATTTTCGTATTCGGACTCGAGCTCGGACTGTTCCCCGTTTACGGCGTGGGCAATGGATTCTTCGATCGCTTGGTGCACCTCACCCTGCCAGCAACAGCACTCGGCATCGCGCTCATCGCACTGCTGATCCGGCAGACACGCGCCGGAGCGCTCAACGTGCTCCGGCAGGACTACATGACATTCGCGAAAGCTCGTGGTCTCGACCCCTCACGGGTCTTCTTCCGATATGCGTTACGGAACTCCGCAATGCCGGTGGTGACTGCGGCCGGTCTGATACTGATCGCTGCGCTGTCCGGCGCCGTACTCGTCGAGACCGTGTTCTCCGTACCGGGAGTCGGTTCGCTGATGGTGCAGTCGGTCACCGAAAAGGACCTACCCGTCGTACAAGGGTTGGCCGTGTGTCTCGGCGCCTTCGTGATTGTCGTCAACCTGGCGGTGGACGTGGTAGCTCTCCTCGTCGACCCGCGCATGCGGTACGCAGGAAAGGGATGACATGACTGCACTCACCGATCGCGAAAAGAGCAGGCAGGGATCGCGAATTCCCATCACCGTTGTGATTGCACTGGTGATCCTCGGTGTGATGGTATTCGCGGCTGTCGCCGGTCGGCTCATAAGCCCTTACGACCCTTACACTCAGGATCTTCTCCGCGGTGTGACCGGTTCCGATCGCACACAGTGGTTGGGCACCGACGATATGGGACGCGATGTCCTCTCCCGTTTGATCGACGGTACCGGCCGCTCCGTGCTCGGACCGCTGTGCGTAGCGATGGGAACAGTGATAGCCGGCGCATCCGCGGGGCTGGTCGCCGGATATAACGGCGGTGCACTCGACAACGTCCTCAACCGATTCGCAGACCTCGTGTATGCCCTGCCCGCGCTCCTCGTCGCCATCGTGCTCCTGGGGATTCTCGGCGGGAGCTACTGGCTGACTGTGGCGATTCTGGTTTTCCTGTCAGTACCGAGCGCCATCAGAATAGTCGGCAGTGTGACGCGCGTCCAGGTTCGTCTGCCGTACATCGACTCTGCGAAGACCCTCGGATTGACCGACTCACGGATCATGATCCGCCATGTGCTGCCCAACATCGCGCCCACCGTGCTCGCCGTCTTCCTGCTGGATTTCGTCGGAGCGTTGGTCGCCTTCTCGTCGTTGTCATTTCTCGGTATCGGTATCGCCCCCGGGGCTGCAGATTGGGGATCGATGCTCTCCCAGGGGCAATCGATGATCTCCGAGAACCCCTGGGTCGCAGTCGCCCCCGCAGCCTGTCTCATCCTGACCGGCAGCGCCGCAACTATCTTCGGCGACTGGTTCTTCAAACGGCTGTCAGACTCAGGAGAACGGAAGTAGATGACTGTGGAAGATGTGACAGTACAATCGGAAACGGCCGATGCGAATGGCCCCCTCCTGAAAGTTTCCGGGCTATCGGTGTACGCGAACAGGTCGCAGGTGCTCGTCAGCGATGTCAACATCACGGTCCCCCGAGGCGAGACTCTCGGGATAGTCGGCGAGTCTGGCAGTGGAAAATCGATGGCAGTTCGTTCGCTTGTCGGTTTGCTACCGCCGGGAATCTATGCACGAGGAGCAGCAGATTTCGACGGAATCCCGTTGATCGGCACACGCGAACGTGAACTGCGATCGTTACGGGGCTCCCGAATCAGTCTTTTGATGCAGGACCCGTTCAGCATGCTCAACCCCATCCACACGGTAGGCGAGCACGTGCGGGAGACACTCCCGCCAAATGTCAGAAAAGGCGGACGCCAACAAGTTCGGGCCGAAGTTGCTGCGCGTCTCGCGGAGGTTGGCTTGGATCCCGCCGTCGCACAAAAGTACCCCTTTCAGCTCTCCGGGGGGATGCGGCAACGAGTTGCCATGGCGGCCGCGCTTGCCGGCGATCCGGAGTTGCTGATCGCCGACGAACCGACAACTGCACTGGACGTGACCACCCAGGACGAAGTCCTCCGACTTCTCGCCGGTCTACAGAAGTCACGAAACATGGCGCTCATCTTGATCACTCATGATCTGCACGTGGCGATGGACGTCTGCGATCGGATCCAGGTCATGTACGCCGGACGCGTGGTGGAGGAGGCTACGGTCGCCGATCTTGCCCGCACCCCGACGCATCCCTACACACGTGGGCTGATGTCGGCCAGTCCCCCTGTCGATCGTCGAGTCGAACGGTTGACGTCGATTCCCGGCAGTGTGCCCAGAGCCGCAGCCGTCGAGGCGATCTGCGCATTCGCTGACCGATGCGAATGGTCTGTCGGCGAATGCTTTTCAGCCCGACCAGCTCTTACTCCCATCACGATCGAACACGCTTCGGCTTGCATCCGGATCGATCGGATTCACGACGAGTTTCCCCGCGGTTCCGAGTTCGAACCACCTCTACCTCAACAATCCGAGTCACGATCTTTCGACACCATCGGCCCACCGATAGTCGAGGTTGCGAACGTACACAAGGTATATCGCGCCAAAGCGATGTTCGGCAAGCCCAAGGACTCGCACGCCCTCCGCGGCGTGACTTTCTCGATCCGCGCCGGCGAATCAGTGGGACTGGTAGGTGAATCCGGCTCAGGGAAGACAACTATCGCTCGTGCTCTCCTAGGTCTGGAGCACGTCACCTCCGGCCGGATATCGGCATTCGGCAGAGAGCTCGCGCCCACTGGATCCACTGCGCGAAAAACCAGAGTCGAGTTGGCCCGGGAGATCCAAGTAGTGTTTCAGGATCCGTACGCAGCGCTCAATCCATCCCGAACCATCGGTGCAGCCTTGCGAGAAGCTATAGCCGTACGAACCGGAGCGGACAAACGCGATAGCGATTCCGTAGCCTCGGAAGTCTCGGAGTTACTCGGCAAGGTGGGACTACCAGGCAGCTACGCCGCTCTCCGTCCGGCTGCGCTCTCGGGTGGCGAACGTCAGCGCGCCGTGATTGCCCGGGCAATTGCCGTTCGACCCAGGCTGCTCATCTGCGACGAACCTGTTGCCGCCCTGGACGTGTCCGTGCAGGCCCAAATTCTCGAGCTGCTTCGCTCTATCAGAGCGGAAAACGGGATGAGCATGCTCTTCATCACTCACGACTTAGCAGTCGTGAGGCAGATGACCGATCGAACAGTGGTTCTCTACCGGGGTGAAATCGTAGAAGCCGGCGAGACAGAGGCCGTGCTCGACGCACCAAATCACCAATACACACAACGACTGCTCGCATCGGTTCCATCCTCCATTTCAGCAGTTGTGCAACGTAGTTCAAATGCAATCCCGAGGTAGCACTGCTGGATACGACGACCGGGCACCCACTCTTGAACTGCCGGCACGCAACACGAATGCCGACCTCGGATTTGCATGGAACATCCGCCGATCCTGCACCTCCCGACGGACCGACACGGATGCACGGACTGCCACAGAAAACACCACTTCGTGAACCCGAAGCCGTGACGCCGAAAGACATCGACGTACAGCATCGCCAAGGCCTTGCAAGGCTGCAGACGATATCCAGCTTGAGATCGGATAGTCGCCGCGTCCGACGAAAGAGGACCACCCACCGTCATCGGCCATCTCGGCGAGCCCGTAGGTCCGTCCCACGTGGCGGGCGAGCACTGTTGCGCGTTGTACCCAGCGCCCGTCATCTACACCCAGTGACGATCCTGGGCGATCCTGCAAACAGGCTGCCGGTTCCGAACACCACGGGCACGGCAGCGAACCTGAGAAGCATTGCCGTCGAACCGTATCGGAGGCCACCCTGCATCTGGTTAGTGGTGGAACGCGTGTCGGCAAACTACCGACGAAGCTTGCGCCAGCGGCGAACTTTTCGTTCGGAACGTACGTGACTCGTCTGATTTCGGCTCCGTTGAACCCGACGCCTTCCGCCGGTTCGAGTGCCAGTCGGCTGCAGCAATGCTCTTGCCGAACATCGCGTGAGCGTCGTCGGAGGACACGTCTACTCGTCGGGATCTCTTGGCGAGAAAATTCGGTCCTCCATCATGCCACCAGCCAGGCCGATCACTCTAAGAATGCTGGGACGCGGCTCGGTGGCCTTAGGCCATCAGCGACCACTCTCGTCTGAGTACGTGCGCACAATGCGATCGGTGAGAAGTGGAAAAATCTTGTCCGTGCCGATAGATGCAAAGTGCGGCGAAGTTCGGTGCGCTTCGAAGCCGGCTTCGTCGATGTACATCTCGAGGATGGTTACGTGTAGCGGATTCTCGACGTTGCGGAAGTACTCGTAGCCGAGATTGGCGGGCTCGTTCCGGCTTGCCTCAGCGAGTTGGGCCAGATGGCCGAGCACCTCGTTCGCGGTTTCCTCGCCCAGCCGGTATTCGGCGATTACCCGAAAGTTCGACGTAGCGGGCCGTGCGTTCTCAGTCACGAAAATTACTCTCTAGTAGTAGATTACGAGCAAAAGACAGTGCCTGACTGCAACTCAACGACGACCACGTGCGGTACGAGTCCTGACGCCTAC
>NZ_LVCT01000152.1:0-13332 GCF_001647205.1 Rhodococcus sp. EPR-134 | reverse complement strand
TTCCGATCCCCGAATGCTTGATGCCGCCGAAAGGCGCTGCTGCATTCGAGACGAGACCGGTGTTGAGGCCCATCATCCCGGTTTGAAGTTTTTCTATCATTCGCTGGCTTCGGCCGACGTTCTCTGTGTAGACATAGCTGACCAACCCGTACTCGGTGTTGTTGGCAATGTGCACGGCCTCGTCCTCGGACGAAAAGCGAGTTATAGCCAGCACTGGTCCGAAGATCTCCTCGTTCACCATCCGAGCTTCAGGCCCGATCTTGTCGATCACAGTCGGTTGAAAGAAGTTGCCCGGGCCGACGATAGCCTGACCGCCGGTGACAATCTCCGCGCCGGTGTCCACCGCGTCAGCGACGAGACCTTCTGTCTTCGCAATGGCTTTCTTGTCGACCAGTGCACCGATGTCGTAACCTTCGTCGGCCCCACGACCAATTTTCAACGCAGCAACCCTTTCACTTACTCGACGAACGAATTCGTCGGCCACGGAATCGTGTACCAATATGCGGTTTGCGGCGGTACATGCCTGACCGATGTTGCGGAATTTCGCGAGCATCACGCCATCAACCGCTCGGTCGATATCTGCATCCTCGAAAACCACGAAGGGTGCGTTGCCGCCGAGCTCCATCGAAGTACGCAATACGTTCTGCGCAGCAGCTTCGAGGAGTTTGACGCCAACCGCCGTCGAGCCTGTGAAGCTCAGCTTGCGAAGGCGTGGATCCGATAGCAGGGCACTGGACTGAGCGCTGGGATTCGACGTGGGTACTACGTTCACCACACCCGGCGGAAGTCCTGCCTCTTCCAGCAGCTGCACCAGGTAGATCGTGGTCAGCGGAGTGAGTTCCGCCGGCTTGATGATGGTGGTGCAACCGGCGGCGAGTGCCGGAGCAATCTTGCGGGTTGCCATCGCGAGTGGGAAGTTCCACGGTGTGATGAAGTAGCAGGGCCCCACAGGGAGGTGCGACACTGTGATGTTGCCTGTCCCTTCGGGGTTTCGGCGATAGTCTCCGCTGACGCGT
The DNA here is from genome assembly GCF_001647205.1 of Rhodococcus sp. EPR-134. Lineage (NCBI taxonomy): Bacteria > Bacillati > Actinomycetota > Actinomycetes > Mycobacteriales > Nocardiaceae > Rhodococcus > Rhodococcus sp. EPR-134. The sequence continues at coordinate 12,316 of NZ_LVCT01000152.1, read as the reverse complement.
ACGGCTTCCTCGGAGTACCACCGAAGGAACTCTCCACCGTAAACAACCTCACCGCGCGCTTCGGCGATCGGCTTCCCCATTTCCAGGGCGATGAGCAGAGCAAACTCTTCTTTGCGATCCATCAGCAAGTCGAATGCTCTGCGGAGGATGTCCGAACGTAGGCGGCTAGGTGTTTCGGCCCACTCTTGTTGTGCTGCAACGGCTGAATCGAGGGCGCGAATGGCGTCGTCGACCGTGGCGTCGGCAATCGTCTTGATCACAAGCCCGGTTGCGGGGTCTTCGACGGTGAAGGTCGCACCCGAACTCGACGTCGCCCATGTTCCGCCGACGCCGATACCGGTCTCGACACGGTTGAGTAGGTCCTGTTCATGTGGCTTCAATGTCATGACTGGCTTTCCTTTGTGGCTGAGGTCGGGGCGTGCGCACGGAATCCGTCGGCCACGACGCGTAGACCTTCGCGTAGCAGTTCGTCCGAAATCGCGAGCGGAGGGAGAAATCGGATGACGTTTCCGTAGGTGCCGCACGTAAGAACCACTACGCCATGATCCGCGGCGAATTTTGCGACGGAAGCGGTCAGCGCCGGGTTCGGATCTGTGCTGTCGGGGTGTACTACTTCGATGGCCTTCATCGCGCCGCGGCCGCGGATGTCACCAATACGGTCGTCCGAGGCGCCCAGTTCGGTGAAGACCTCATCGATGATCGCCGCGATTTCACGTGCACGAACAACCAGGTCGTTCTTTTCGTACGTTTCGATTGTGGCGAGCGCCGCGGCGCAGGAGATTGGGTTTCCGGCGTAGGTGCCCCCGAGAGCGCCGGATTGTGGCGAGTCCATGATCTCTGCGCGGCCAGTGACCGCGGCCAGTGGCAATCCACCCGCGATACCTTTTCCTGTTGCGATGAGATCAGGTACGACTCGCTCGTGGTTCGCAGCGAAGAGATCACCGGTACGGGCGAACCCGGTTTGGACTTCGTCGAGGATGAACACGACGCCGTTGGCAGTTGCCCATTCGGCTAGAGCAGGCAGAAAACCGGTCGCGGGTTCGATGAATCCACCCTCGCCCTGGATGGGCTCGATGACGATTGCTGCGAGATTGGAAGCGCCGACCTGTCTTTCGATTTGCAGGAGCGCAATTTCTGCCGCCTCCACCCCGCTCAGCCCATCGCGATATGGGTACGAGTTGGAACACGGTAGAGCTCGGGTGTGAACGGACCGAAGCCGTTTTTGTAAGGGGTGTTCTTCGCAGTCATGCCCAAGGTGAGGTTGGTTCTGCCGTGGAACGCGTGATCGAAGACCACAACCGCATGTTTGTTGGTGAAGGAGCGTGCGATCTTGATCGCGTTCTCGACGGCTTCGGAACCGGTGTTGAACAGTGCTGTGCGCTTCTCGTGGTCACCGGGGGTGATCGAGTTGAGCTTCTCGGCGACCGCAACGTAGCCGTCGTATGGGGTGACGGTGAAGCAGGTGTGAGTGAACAGTTTCGCTTGGCGAGTTATGGCTTCGACAACGGCTGGAGCTGAATTGCCGACGCCGGTGACGGCAATGCCCGAACCGAGATCGATCAGAGAATTGCCGTCGGCATCGATCAAGATCCCGCCTCCGGCTGCGACGATCGATATGGGTACAACGTGCCCTACACCGGCCGCAACGGCCGCCTCTTTTCGACGCATAAGCACCTGCGATTGCGGTCCTGGAATTGCGGTTACGAGTTCTCTATGTTGCGACACCAGCGGGCCGCCCGTTACTGACGAGACTGACAATTCGTTCCTCATTTTCGTGTTGTCGATAGTGAGCGTCAGAGCCAGCGCGGAGCTGTCGGGGCTGTGCCGATCTCGCGGCCCGACGTGTCGACCGCGGACACTGCGATGTTTCTGCGGCCGGTCACCCACATCAGCAGATTCGGAAGCGACCCGGACACCGCCGTGCGTGCCGTGGTCGAATCGGCGGTGGTGATGTGACTCGAAGCCGGTTCGAACTCTTCACCGGTGTCCGCAACTGTCATGTGCACGCGATAGTCGTCTCGGGTGGCCCACGTATCCAGGACATTGTGAATTATTCGTCGCTGCACCGCTGGCGGTATGTCCGCTGCACTCGCCGAATAGTTGAGATCGATTGCGTGTAACCACAATTCGCGAGATCGCATCCACACTGTATCGACGACCGGTATCCGCACACCTTGAGCGTTGCTCACCTCGGTAGACCAGCGATTGTCGGGGACTGCGCTCCAGGCGATTTCGAGCGCTCTCGCCTCCCTGTCGCAGAGTTCACGGAGTTCGACATTTGACAGTGGTGCTGCACTGTCGATTTCCCGGCTCCGCGCATGGGCAGACTCGTACATCGGTTTCTCGATGCCTGTCGTCGCCCAATCCACCAGGCGGCCGAGGGCGCGGGCGTTGAAACCGACGTGCGCGATCACGTGCGCGCGAGTCCATCCTGGAAGCAACGAGGGTCCACGTAGTTCGTTGTCACCGAGTTCACGCAACGTCCGGTCGAAGTGCGTTTGTCCGGCTTTCACGTAGCCGAGATCGACGGCGAGTTCGTCAGCCGGCTCTCGCATCACGTTCACGGCATTCTCCTTCACAAGATTGCGAGTAATTCTTCAGCGAGTCGGTCGGGCATCATGGGTTAGGTTTCCTCCGAGTATTGTTGCGAAGACGTCGATCTCCGATATGTTTGGCGCGGTGAGCGGCGACGACGAGAACACGGCGAAGTCCGCAAGTTTTCCCCGTTCGAGGGTGCCTTTGTCGTCGATCTGACCGGTCGCGCGCGCAGCCCATTCCGTGTGCGTTCGAAGGGCTTCCTCCGGTGTGATCGCCTCGTTCGAGCCCAGGACGAATCCGGTGTCGGTACGACGATCGACGGCCGACTGCATACCTCTACGAAGATTGTTGTCGGCGACAGGAAGGTCTGATGAGCCTGCGAGTATTGCTCCCGCATCGATGACTGATCGCCCACGGTAGAGCCACGGTTCACGGTCGGTCCCGACAAGATCGACAATCTGATCGCCGAGCGGCCCGATGAAACCTGCCTGGGGGGTCACAGCAATAGCAAGATCGCCGGCACGCCGCACTTGATCCGGTCGAGCGATGCCGAAATGTTCGATACGGCACGGAGCTGTGTGGCGGCCGTAGCTCTTCTGTGCCTCCTCGATCAGGTCCAGGGCCAGGTCTATTGCTGCGTCTCCGATTGCATGCAGCGCAAGCGGCCACCCCGTTCGATATGCCGCGAGTGCACGCTCTCGATACAGTTCCGGCGTGTCGAGGAGGTAGCCCCGGTTGTGTTCGTGGCCGCAGAAGTCCTCTGTCACAGCGGCGGTCGCCCCGAGCAAAGAGCCGTCGAGGAAAACCTTGACGTGCCCCAACTGAAGGTGGGAATCGCCGAAGCCGTAACGAATCCCGAGGTCCAAGCCAACTCCTGTGCCCTCGCCGCAGAAGTCCGAGGCGTTCGCAGCAAGGGGATGAAGGGCGTCGATTGCCGGCATCAACTGTGCACGGGCGTGCAGATGATTGCGATCTGCGGCCAATTGATAGGCCGCGATTTCGATGGAGCTGTGGCCGATCCAACCGCCACCGACACCAGCTTCTGTGAAGCTTGTTATCCCCTGTGCAGCAAAGCGTTTGGTTGCTTCGTCGATTGCCTCGGCGAGCCGCTCGGTGGAGTAGGGCAAGAGCAACGCCTGCACCAAACCTTGCGCCGACTCTTCAACGACACCGGTAGGGCGGCCCTCGTCATCCCGCACGACGACACCTCCGACGGGAACTTCGAACCCGTCGTCAAGCGCACCGATGAGACGCAACGTAGCGGTGTTCGCAATCGCAGCGTGACCAGAGGTGTGCCGTAAGTACAGTGGGCGGTCTCCCGTCACGGCGTCGAGCCGATCGATAGCAGGGAATTCGCCGCCATAGTGCCCCTGGTTGAAACCTGTGCCGTGGACCCAGGCATCGGCGTCATCACCGATACGCTCTACTTCGGCCTCGATCAGCCTGTAGAGATCTTCGAGAGTGGCGGCGCGGCTGAGGTCTATCGACGCCAATCCAAGTCCCCACCAGACGGTGTGACAATGAGCGTCGATCAGACCGGGCGTCACACAGGCGTCTGCGAAGTCCAGGGTTCGTATCGCCTCGATACCGGCGACCTCGTCGTCGAACCCGACGATCCGGTCACCGATTACCCCGACAACCGACGCGATCGGCCGATGAGGATCCATGGTGATGATTTCGCGCGCCCGCACAATGAGGTCGAGTTGCATAAGAGAAATGTCCTTGTCCAGTAATCGAGCCGCGTCTGATCCAGCGGTACGAGGTGCGATGTTTCGAACACCAGCCGCGCTACGTTTCTCAGTGCTTGAAGCCGGGGAGGTCCACGCTGAATTTCGGCGCGATCGCTCCTGCCGATGCGGTGATCAACGAAATCAGCGCGAGAACCAACGCAGCTGGCCACCAGTGATCATGAGCTGCAGCCACGAGGCTGGTAACCAGAAGTGGAACGAATCCTGCAATCATCGCGGCGGTGTTGTTCGCGACGGCAACACCTGTGAATCGAGTTCGCGCCGGAAAGAGTCCGGTCAGAACAGCTCCTGTACCTGCGTAGGGAAACGACAACGTCGCCACTGCCAACGTCATCGACAGAACGATGAGCACGGGAACGCCCGAAGTCAGTAGCAGAAAGGCCGGCAAAGCGACTACGGCAGAGGCGATCCCGCCCCAAAAGATCACTCGACTCGAACCGAATCGCGCGCCCAACCGCCCGCTCAACAAGATCACGAAGATCTCGACTACGGCCGCGACGATAGTTCCGAGCAGCATCAACGATCGGCTGTATCCGAGTACGTTCACTCCGTACCACACACAGAATGTCGTGACGAGGTAGAACCCGCCCATTCCGAGAAGTGAAGCCGCCATTCCGATCAAAATCTGACGCCAGCTGTGTTTGAAGGCTGTGCTCACGGGATTGGTCGCCAACTCCCCAGCTTCCTCGAGCTGACGGAAGACAGGGGATTCTTCGAGTTTGCGCCGAATGTAAACCGCGACAAGAAGTAACGGTAACGAGAGAAGGAAGGGAATGCGCCAACCCCAGGATTCGAAGTTCTGCTGCGAAATTGCAATGGTGACCAGAAAAAATCCACCAGAAGACAGAATTGTTCCGATCGGAGATCCGATGAGGGGAATCACTGCGTATCGCGCCCGCATATGCAGTGGCGCGTTCTCCACCACCAGGGTCAAGGCACCTGACCATTCCCCTCCTACGAAGAGGCCCTGCACGATTCTCAGCAGCACGAGCAGCACCGGCGCTGCGATGCCGATCGCTGCGTAGGTGGGCAGTATGCCGATCAACGCGGTAATGATGCCGATACCGACGATGGTGATCATCAGCGTCTTTCGGCGGCCGATCCGATCGCCCATTGCACCGAAGACAATGCCGCCGATCGGTCGGGCCGCTACCCCTACTCCGAAAGTGGCGAACGAGGCAAGTGCGGCCAAGGTTGCGTTGCCGCTGGTGAAGTACTGAACATTGAACACGAGAGCGGCCGCGGCACTGAACAGGAAGAAGTCGTAGTACTCGAGCACGGAACCGACCAGAGCGCCGAGTGCGACCTTGTTTGCGCTCTTCTTGTCGAGCTCATGAACGGCTCCGAACTCGATCGACGTCGATTGTGTGTACGTCATAACTCTCCATCAGGGATGAGGGATTCGGTCTGCTTCTGTCCCCAGGGGATTTCGGCCTGCCGCAAGCATTTCAGGTTATTCGCTCACTGTCCCTAGGCATTCCCCGCCGATTAGCGCTGCGAATTTGTGCATATGCCCTATTCTGACTTGGTGAACCATTTCGCCCCTTCACGACCGGGCAACGAGCCGGACGCCCGCGACTCAGGAAGATGGCAAGAGCTGCTCGACAGCCTCGACGTCGCCGAACTGACCGACACCTTCGTCAAACGTGTCGCCTCGATCGCGGGCTACGACTCGTCGCCGCTACCGACGTCCGAGATCGAACGCACAGGCCGGATGGCCTTCTCCGCCATGCTCCAAGGTCTGCGCGCGGGAGGTCTGCCCGATTTCGTCCCCGTCGCAAACGATGTCGGCATCTCTCGTGCACGGGCAGGGATCCCCATCACCTCATTGATGACCGCGATCCGATTGGACTACAACGTGCTGTGGGAGGCCCTCACCTCCGCGTCGTCAGCGAGGGATGCCGAACTGTTGGTCCGACACACGTGGATCGTGCTTCGCACCGTCGACGAGTACGCCGCACAGACCCAAGGGGCCTACATGGCCGAACGAGAACGCATGCTGAGAGAGGAATCGTCTGCGCTGCAAGGACGCATCGCAAACCTGTTCCAGGATCCCCGATCCACAGACACAGATCAACTGGATGCCATTGCAGCCGAACTCCGAATCCCACAACGCGCCCCCCTTCTGGTCATCGGAGCTGCCGGTGACGACATCCCGGCGCTACGAGTGTTCATCTCCGAAACCGAGCGCTCCGGACGAACGGTGTACACCCACTACCTCGGCGACGTCCTGATTGCCTTCACGCGCAGATTCGACCTCTACGGACCGCAAGTCACCGATGTCGGCCGGAACCTCCTCAAGCTTCGAGTCGGAATTGTCAACGCCGACACCGGTCTGTCAGCCCTTCGCGCGGCGGCCAATACCGCGCGAGCTCTCACACGAACAATCACCAGCGAAGACCACGCGGCTCTCACCTGGGACCGGGGGTGGGCGAGACTGGCCAAACTTGGCCTACAGGAATCAGGTAGCGGGCTACTCACCGATGTCGACGATGCTTTGGTGACCTGCGGAGACGCGGAGCGGGTCCGTCTCGAAGAATGCGTGCGCAGCTATATGAAAACAGGCAGTATCGGGGAATCGGCCAACGAGCTGTTCTGTCACCGCAACACCGTTTCCAATCGTCTTCATCGATTTGCGAAACTCACCGGTTTGGACCCCACGATTCCTGAACAATCGGCGAGACTCGTCGTGGGTTGGGCCTAGAAGCACTCGAACGCCTTCCCCTTTACCTTCTCGGGGCGATCGCCGTCGGAAGCGTCACGCAACGAACTGTATGGGCGAGGTCGTTCTACGTGCGCTGGGAGGTTGCCCGGTAACGCGTTTGAAAGCGCGGCTGAACGCAGCTTGAGAGGTGTAACCAAGATTTCGAGCCATGGCTTCCACCGACATCGTGTCCTGGGCCAGCCACTGGCTGGCAAGAAGCATTCTCAGTTCCGTCGCGTACCGCAGAGGCGGTACGCCGATCATCGCATGGAAGCGCTCCGCGAACACCGATCGGGAAACATGGCACTGCGATGCCAATTCCGCTACCGTCCAATGATGTCCGGGATCCCGGTGGACAGCCAAGATGGCTCCCGCCAGTCGCGGATCGCGCAGCGCCGCCACCAGTCCAGAGGCATTGTCGCAGCCACATTCAACCCACCCTCGCACGATCATCGCAGCCACGACTTCGGCGAGACGCGCTGAAACACCAGCAAAACCGACACGCGCCGAACAGGTCTCACGCCTCATCGCAGCAAGGATCGGTAAAAGTCCGGGATATCGCTCCCCCTGGGCGTCGGCGATCATGATCTCGGGCATGATACGACTCAGGCCTTGCATCCCGCCGAGATCGAATTCCATGTAACCGGTGAACAATACGGCGCTGGGAGACAGGTCGGCGGAGAGGCCGACGTTCACGTCCCCCACCGCATCGCCGAGGGGTTCGGAGTCGTAGCTGTCGATGCCCTGAACCACTACGCCCGGCCCGGACAGCCACTGATGGGCTCGACCGTGCGGGATGAACACAGCGTTGCCCGCTGACAGTTCATGGACGGTGCCGTTCTCGGCACGCAGAAACGCGTGACCGACTGCGAGAAAGTGGAAATAGGCACGGCCCGGTTTCGCATCGAAGCCGATGCCGAATCGCGGACCGGCATGGACGCGACGGTACTGCACTCCACGCAACCGCATACTCGTCAACAGTTCGCTGATGAGGTCGGAGGACGAGGCGAACGTCCCGGCAGCCGACTCGGCCGGACTCTTGATCAAAACGGCCGGATCCTCAGTCATAGATCATCCTGAAAGTCGTATCTAGTGTTGACTCAAAGCCTTTCATGCGATCCAGGAGAAGTACAACCGTTGTCCAGTGATGTATGCAGCACCGCGCCCGATACCCGACCCGTCCGAGCAGCCGCAGTTGTCGACCCGCCACCGCTGCCGGTAACACCGAAGTGGATGGCGGTGATGTCACTGGCTCTGGGCGTATTCGGACTGCTTACGGCCGAGTATCTTCCGGCCAGTCTGTTGACTCCGATTGCCGATGATTTGGGCGTGCCGGAAGCACTGGTGGGCCAAGCAGTCACCGTCACGGCTGGAGCAGCAATCCTCTCTGGACTACTGACGGCAAGCCTGACACGACGGATGGACCGGCGGATTGTTCTGCTCAGCTTCACTGTGCTGATGATCGCGTCGAACTCGCTCGTGGCCCTGGCCCCGAACATGGTGGTGCTGTTGGCGATGCGGATCCTGCTCGGCATTGCGTTAGGTGGTTTCTGGAGCATGGCGGCTGCCACGGCGATGCGCCTGGTACCCGAATCGTCGGTACCTCGCGCTGTATCAATCATTTTCAGCGGTATCGCCGTAGCAACCATCGTGGCCGTGCCGCTCGGTAGTTACCTCGGTGAACTGTCCGGTTGGCGCAGTGCCTTTTGGGTCACCGCCGCCCTCGGGGTCGTGACGCTTGCCTTCCAACTGTTCGCGTTGCCCCCGATGGCACCGCGGCACGAGGCACGGTTGAGAACTTTGTGGTCGGTGTTGGTACATCCACGCTTCGGGATCGGCATCGTCGGCATGTTGCTCGTCCATATCGGGCACTATGCACTGTTCACCTACATTCGGCCGGCGCTCGAAACCATGGTCGATGTCGGCGCCTCCACCTTGACTGTTCTATTGTTCGCCTTCGGAGTGGCGAACTTGGCAGGCACACTTGTCGCCGGATGGCTCCTCCAACTCAGCCTGCGTCTGACATTGGCGCTGATGCCCTTACTGATCGGGACAGCTGCTCTAGGTCTGGCACTGGTGCCTGCAACTCAGAGCGTAAGCGCAGCCTTGGTGGTGTTGTGGGGCTTGGCATTCGGCGGAGTTTCGGTGGCGTGGTCGACGTGGGCGACCAGGACCATGCCCGACAAGGCGGAAAGTGCAGGCGGGATCGTGGTGGTCGGTGTCCAGTCCGGAATCGCTGCCGGTGCCGCAGCAGGCGGTGCGATGTTCGGAGCCGGGGGTGCCATGGCGGTGTTTTCGGTTTTCGGAGTCGTGCTGATTGCGTCAGCATTGTTCATCACATTGTCCGTGAAGAACCCCGATCACCTTGCGCGACACCGGTTACCTGCATGCTGCGGCAGACTGGGACTACGAATCAGCGAGGTCAGCTGATCGGTGCGCGAGCAGCGTGATCTGGCCCGCTCAACTCTCGAACAGCTTCCGCGCCTCGAGCTTCGCCGCGAACGACAGAAGACCAGCCTCGGTGTGTGGGCGTCCGACGAGCTGTACACCGACAGGTAGACCGTCGACGTCGGCTGCTGGAATGGACACTGCGGGCAGTCCGATGAGACTCCACGGCGCGGTGAGTGAGAGCAGACCACTTGGAACGTCGACCGGCTGATCCTCGACACTCACCCGACGGCTGAACAGCGGCGGTGCCGAAAAGGGAATCGTAGGCAGCGCAATGAAATCGACCGCACTGAGTAGCTGAGCAACACCTGCACGGAACTGTTCACGAATCGCGATCGCCTGCAAGAACTGCGAATCGGTGTACGTGCCGCCCATCTCGAGACGCTCACGCACCTCTGGGTCGTAGAGATCGGTTGCGAGACTGAGCCTTTCGGCGTGGACCGCGTGAGCTTCACACCCTTGGATGACACGATAGGAGAAGCGAAGTGCCTCCGCGCCGTGGATATCTATTTCGTCGGCGAGAAATGGTGCGACCAGATCGCGGGCAGAACGGGCAATCGATGGTTGAGTGGCATGAATTGATCTCGGCGATATCCAGCGAACGCGCACACCGGCGACGGAAGTGCACTCGGCCGGTGGTGAGAAATCGTCGATCAACGCCGGCAGTACGACGTGTGCATCAGCCGCACAGCGAGCCAGAACGCCCACAGTGTCCATCGAACTGGCCAGAGGAAGTACTCCGTGCGTGCTGATCGCCCCTTGTGTGGGGCGAACACCGACGACGCCGCAGCATGCTGCGGGGATTCGCACGGAACCACCGGTATCGGTGCCGAGTGCGACTGGAACGATGCCGGCAGCGACGGCGGCCGCCGAACCGCTACTAGACCCTCCGGACATGTGCCCTAATGCATGTGGGTTACGAGTGGGTCCAGTAGCAGCACGATCCCCCGTCGGACCGTTCGCGAATTCATGCGTCGTCGTCTTCCCGATCACTATCGCACCTGCTCGTCTGAGCCGCTCGACGCAATCTGCATCGCGAGCGGCGATCCGATTCACGAAATGACGCGAACTGGCGGTCGTCGGCAGACCTCGTACATCGATCATGTCCTTCACCGCTATCGGCACCCCGTGCAGCGGACCCCGGTCAGCACCTGCGGCCAATTCTCGATCGGCGGCGGCTGCGGCCGCACGAGCTCCGGCCACGTCGATGGTGACGAACGCGTTGATTGTCGATTGCGAGCTCTCGGCCTCCTCGATGGCAATCCCGATCAAGTCCGCTGACGTGACCCGACGTGCCCGAAGGTCCGCAGCCAGGTCCGTGATGGTTCTTCGGCTGAAGTAGCCGCCAGTCGCGGATACGTGGACGGCCGAAGGGGGATTCTCCGTCATGCCGCCGACACGGTGAGCGCCGCGATGGCCTCGCGGAAGGGTTCGATCGGGGCGATGAGCAGACCGGCGCCCGCGTGTCCGCCCTCACGCAGGGCGGCACCCATGTGGATATGTGGAGTGATCGCGGTGGAAACCACACGTGCCGCGTCGATTCCGAACGGAACGCCACGAAACCCTAGATACGGAATCTTCCACCGGGGGTGCTCAGTGTGAGTAATGCCGTACATTGCCTCCGTCGTTTCGACCATGTTCTGAGCCGATCCGCCGCTGTAATCCTGAAGCGAAAAAGCAGCCGCCGCCGAGAGGCCGCCGAGTCCCACCGTCTCGGTGATCAGGCTCTCCCCGCCCATGTACGCAGTATCCTCAGCGGTGATCCCGTCGAAATATTTCGCCTGCAACGTGGGAATCGGCGCGCGAAACCATCGCTGGCCGGTGCCAGCTGTACGAATCGCGAACTCCTTCCCGCTCAACGCCATAGCGGTGACGATGCTGCTGTGCGGTGTATTGCTGGCGGTTGTCGCGATGCTCTTACCCGTCGCCATGGCGACATGGAGAAAGAACAGGTCGTTCCGACTGAGGAAGTTCAGAACGTCGCGGGTTGCTGCAGTGAAGCCGTTGGCCTCGAGAACAGACTCGTAGATCTGTTCGAAGAACACCGCTGTTGCCGCTGTATTACGGCTGTGCAAGTCATCGCCCATACCGAGGGCACGCCGAATGATCGGACTGGTGTGTAGACCGCCAGTGCGCCGTAGTGCCGCTGAGAGAGCTGGGCCGAGCACGTCCTTGATCCAGGTCAATTGTTGGTGTACGGCCTCGTTCCATACCCCGTAGGTGAGGCGTTCGCGGGCACTTCCCTCGTAGAGAACGCAGTGTCCGCGTGAACCCGACATCGAATCTTCGACAACGAGGACAGGCATCGACGCCGTCGTCACCCCGGTCAGCGAGCCTACGCTCCCGTAGTCATGGCACGGCCGGACGAGGATGTCTCCGGCATGCAGGAGAGCGTCGGCCTCTTCCACCGAGTTCGCGAGCCCCTCGAAGAGTGCTGCTCCCAGTATTGCTCGGCGCTGGCCTCCTTCGTATGCAGGCCAGGGCAACGGGGCCCCCGAGGTGAGGATGGTGTGGCGGGTCATGCCGGGGAGCGCATCGAGTGCCGGGGTGACGTCGATCAAGACGGGGTCTGCTTGCAGCATCGCATTCACTGCGACCGCATTTGCATGAATTCGCCTGTCCGACAATATGTCTTGCATAGCTTCTTCCTTTTGCTCGAGCTGTGTGTCGGTCATGCCCACCGACCAAGGAAATCGATCACAGCAGCATTGACTTCAGCGGGTTTGGACGCACTCAGGAAGTGATGCCCGTTCGGGATCGTCTCGAGGCGCACTTCTGCCGCACGGGTGAACAGTTTGATTTCGTCCTCGGCGTTGGCCACTGAATAAACCTGGTCTGCCGTGCCGTGGAGCCACAGAACCGGCTGCGTCACTTCGTC
>NZ_LVCT01000151.1:0-15783 GCF_001647205.1 Rhodococcus sp. EPR-134 | reverse complement strand
TCGAGCCACCTCACTCGGTCTTCCGGGCTCAAGCCTCCCAGCGCAGCGTCGAAGGTGGCATCGACGAAATCATCGGGAACAACCCAGTCGTCGTCGACCGGCTCGCCGAAGGCCTCGATGTAGGGGGTGCAGAATCCCGGCCCGTCCCAGCACCCGAGGTCACGACTGCGTTGACTCTCGACGTCCAGCGAGGTACCCAACGGAATCAGGCCTTTGACTACCTCTGGTGCCAGCAAGCCCATCCGAGTGGCAATCCACCCCCCTTGCGAAGTCCCCAAGACGAATGCGTTCGGAATGTCCAGTGCCGCAAGCGCCTGCAGATTCGCAACTGCGCTGTCCCAGTAGGTAAAATGCTTGTATGTCGAACGGGTTCGACCATGACCGTACGGCTCGAGCGCCAGCAGGTTGGCCCTGCCGGTCAGCGCAGTATCCGCGAACTGGTCGCGGTACAACTCCGCAGAGGTGGTGTACGAGTTGATCATGACCAGGGTCGGCAATTCGGGGTTGTAAGGTCGCCCGAACGTGGCCCCTATGACCGAGCCGCCGAGGTGGGGGATGGTGATGGTTTGATCAAACGTGCTCATGAACTCAATTCCTCTTCTTTGTGGGAAAGTCCCGAGATCGGGTCACGGTAAAGGTGCGGGCGCTACCTGGCCGGCACTCGGCACGGGTGTTGTCTGGCCGGGGCTGCGGGACGGCTCTCGGGCCGACTCGAAGAGCTGATCAACTCGTTCCAACTCTTCCCGGTCACTGGCTCGAAGGAGACTGACCGCGACGAAGACGACAAGATTGGCTACGAGGCCGACCAGCCCGGAACCTAACCCCTCAAGCCACGGCACTGCCCCGCCTTGGTCCATGTACGGAACCGTCAGCGCCAGAGCGATTACCGCACCGACGAGCAGCCCGGCGATTGCGCCGTCCCTGTTACCTTTGCGCCACATGAGTCCACCGAAGATCGGTACGGCAAGTTGGATGATGGCTTGATACGCCAACTGCGTGACGCCGGCCAAGTTGGGTGAATCGTAGATGCGGTACGCGATGATCGCGGCAACCATTGCGGTAACTGCCATCGCAGCCTTGGCGAGGTAGAGCTCCTGCTTGTCCCGCAGTGGGTGAACGACAGCAACGATGTCGTTTGCAACTTGAGTGCCGATCGCTTGGGTGACCCCGTCGACGAAACCCATTCCCGCCGCGAAAACTATGACAAGCGCGATCGCCAACAACCAGGTACCACCGGCGTCCTGCGCGATCGCGAAGAACGACGATACTGGATTGGCGGCCGCGAAAGGAATCGGCGCCGCGCACAGCGCGACAAACATGAGTAGAACGCAGAACACGAAGCCGATTGCCATTGTTTGCAGCGAGCCCTTTTTCACTTCACGCACGCTGGCCGCAGTGTAGATTCGCGTGAATATCATAGGCCAGCAAAGACTTCCAATGATTCCGGCGGCCACGATGCCGAAGTAGTAGAGTCCGCCTTCATCGGATCCGAAGCCGAGCAGGCTCAGTTGAGCGTCGGTAAGCTTGCTCATGTTCGAGATGCCACCGAAGTAGAAGAACAACAGGCCCAGGCACAAAATGGCCGATCCGATGTAGGCAACAATCCCCTGGACCATATCGGTGAGGATGAGACCCCTCATACCCATCTGGACGGTCCAGAACTGACGCACGACCAATACTGCAATCCCGATCAGGATGGAGTCGGCGTCAGAGAGTTTACCCAGCGATGCCCACTGAACTACCGCGCCCATTGCAATGAGCCCGAGAACGAGCCAGGGCACGAGGGCGACGACACTGATGGCGCTTCCGATCAATTTCAGGCCGCGGCTGTTGTACCGCAGGTCCAGTAGATCCGCCTGGGTCCGCAGGTCGAACTTCTTACCCCACTTCCATACTGGCCGGGCGATGAAATACATCGCGAGAACACCAAGGACGGAGTAGACGAGAAAGTACAACCCGATCACGCCACTAGCAACGGTCAGACCGAAAACCGCGGTAAAAGTCGAACCGGGCCACCATGAATTCGTGTACGCCATCGACACGAACCAGCTCGAAAACGAGCGCTCGCCGACGGCGTAGTTGCTGAACGTCGCGACGCTTTGCCGGTTCTTGGAGATGTGAAGGACAACAACGATGACCACGAAGAAGACGCCTAAGGCGCCAAAAGTGACGATCATCAGTCCACCGCTCCCTGACGACACTCGGTGACCCAGAGGCCGGTGACTGCTGCGATCGCAGCTGCGGACACGAGTATCAGGTACCAGACCGAAATCGGTACGCCGATGACCAGACCGTGCTGGTGGGACATTGCGATGTACAAAGGTGGCCAGAGCGCGATCATATTGATCAGCGCGAATAGTGCGCCGAAGGCGATGTTCCTCGCTGGGGAACGACTGAATAAGCCAGTGCGTTTCATTGGTACTCTTTTCGTCTCTGCAGGCCGTCAACAGGGCCGGCTGGGCGGCGTATAGCCAGATGAAAAGCGTATGAACAATCACATTCCTCGACCATCGGTCAGTTGACGTATTTTCCGCATACCTCCGGTCGGACATCGCATGCGGACACAACAAACCGAACGGGCGAAATGTACTGGGGCATCGAGAATTTCATAACCGGAACTGAACGGGCGAGAATCCGCCACTAAAGATGCGGCTGCTGCATCATCAACGGAGATACATCTTCCCTCACAACGCCTTTGGCGCTACCGTAGGGCTTTGGTTTACGCCCGTTCCGGCTACCCCGACTCGCTGGTCGTTGCGGTCACCCTGCCCGACGGTTGCACTCCGGGTCCTCACATCTCGCTCGCGAGCAACAGTCCTGCTTCCACAGCAAGCGCGGCGAGCTGCACCCGAGATTGGCTCCCAAGTTTGACGAGAAGATGCTCGACGTGGGTCGAAACGGTTCTAGGACTGATGAACAGCTTCTTCGCGATCTGGGGATTGGAATAGCCTCGGGTGACCCAGTGAAGAATCTGCACTTCCCGGCAGCTCAACCCGAACGGCCACGGAATCCGACGTTCAACAACCACGAGGGACGTTCCGGGACCCGCCGACAACTCGATCCGATGGCACGAACCATCCGACTCGGCCCACAAGTACTGCGCAGGTCGGCCAGCCCAATCCCGGATCGCTGACGCCAACCACCTGCGCGCAGACTCTCCAAGAACCGGACCCGCCGTATGACCGGGCAGCTCCGAAATTGCGCCTGTATCGGTGACTATGGCGGCGTGCGCTGCCACCCCAGCCCGTTGCACGGAACCATGAGCGCTCCGGAAGAGATCACAGACGTCAGCGAGTACAGGACGGAACCTCTCGATCACGCGAAGTGCCTCGTTACTGGCGTCTTTGGGGCGCGCCCAACTCACGTGCAGAGCACCGGTATATCGCCCACCAGGCAACCTCAGACACATGGTCGCCCCCTCCTTGAACCCAGCGGGAATCAAGAATCCCTCGGCTGACTGAGTCTGCGCGAACGGAATGTGCCAATCCCTCTGCAAGTCCAGCCAACGAAGGGCGTGCGGAACCTGGGTATGCAACAAATGAAAGCCCGGATTCCCATCGACGAACGCATCGTTCATATGTTCGTCGAGCTCCCGCGTATAGCCTTCGCTCGCCAACGTGACGTGCCTATGACTTCCTGAACCCGCATCCCATGCCGTCAATGCGTATCCATCCCATGGAATCGAATCACGCAGGACTCTCATTGCAGCAGAAGCGCGCACGTGGACATCGGATAGTTCGACGAAACGGCCATCGTCCGGCGGGATCATGGCCGGAAGCAAAGCGTGGATCTGCATACGATACTCCTGGATCCGACTCCCCCAAGTACGTATAGGCTCTCATTGTCTCGCCAGTCAGGCAACATCGGGGAACGAGAGGGAAACCGGCGGCAGAGCCACACGCAGTGGTCGAAAAGTGGCTGGGTTTACGCCCACCCGGCGATCGGCTCGACCAAGCTGGGGTCGCTGTCCCCGGCATTTTTGGCGGCAGTCGAGACTTCGCAAAGCTCAGATGCGGCACCCGCAATCGAACTGTCACTGGCGGCAACCGCTGACAAACAGTGCGCGCAGATTGGCTGCAAGTTGACCACCAATGGTGAATCGGCAATCGTTCGGGCAGCGATCAAGGGTATACCGTTCGGCACCATCACAATTCACACTGAATCAGGGCCGATCCACACCGAATCGTTGTCGAACACCGGGACCGGCGGAGGTGCGTTCGTCGCCGCGGTGGGCAGTGCAGCAAGTTTCCGGCCATGTTCGATGACGCTGCCAGATGCCCGTTCTCCTTGAAGAGTGCCTATCGCCCTCAGTCTCAGTCGCCGTTCGAACCGCCGAATACAAGTTCAGGCGTGCCCACTACCGATAGGCCGGGGTGTAGTTGCTGCTGTAGGGACTCGATCCCGGCGGTGTCGAGTGTTCCGTGGTGAATCTGGCAGACCCAGTCGAAATCTTCTGTAGACCAGGCGATCTGATATCCGTAAGTCTTGGTTTTCCACGGCTGGTTCGATCGTGGCCTCCGGGCGATCCATCCCGCTTTATCACCGAGTTCTGCGGCGAATGCGCCGGTTTCGGGTTCGATCGAGTGAACGAAGCGTGGGGTCAGGTCCGTCAGCATGGGCACCCTGATGGGTTCGGCGGCGATCTCCTCATGAAACCAGCTCATCGACTCCTGCGCCGGCGTTACTGGTGGCCCGCCGCGACCGGTGAGGCTCCTCGATTCTGCATCGGTGGTGACCGGACCGTCCCAGGTGAACAGGGAGAGTTCGAGGTGCTCCCCCACTCTGAGGTCGGTGTATGCGGCGCCGTCGATACCGTCGCCGGAGTGTTGGGCAAGTACCGCACCGGTTTCGGCGTCGACGACAAGCCGCAGCGACGGCTTCGGCAGATTCCGGCTCTCGCGTGGGGCGAGATCCACCGACCAGCATCGACGGCCGAGGAACTCGACGTCTGTCACCGGCCCTGTCGGGCGTGAATGATCGTTGCCGACCCAATGCTCAACGCGCGGGGTGATCGCAAGGTATCGGCCCGCGCCGGGCGAGTGCACGTGATGGAGTTCGGTGCAGCGCGGTTGGTCTGGGTCGGCGGTGAAGTCCCAAGCGGTGGTGCCGTCGCTGACGAACATCACCTGCCCGTCGAGTGACTCGATCCTCGATCGGCGCCCCCACCGATACAGATGCACGCCGGGGAGGCGAACGGGAAGAAACACAGGTTCTTCACCGTAGCTGCCGAAGTAATAGTGAAACGGTTCGTCGGAATTGCGGTACGGGACCACGACCCCGTGGACCGGTTGCCGCGGTCCGTCGGCCAAGGTCACCAACATCTGCACCCATTCGGTCATCACTGCCTCCGTTATGCATTCGGGTATCGGTCGTCTGCGGCCTAGGTCAACGCGCCTCCCACTGGTTTCGGTGAGCTTTCCGGCCCGATCGCCTGCGCCGCTCAGCTCAGACATGCAGGACTCCCGCGATCGCTTCGGAAGCCGCGGGGTAGGCGCGGGTGTCGGCTTGTTCCCTCAACTCTGCCGAGGCGTAGGACAGGAGATTGTCGAGACGAACACCAAGCTCGTCGTACAGATTCAGCCGAGCTGTCAACATCAGTCCCGGGTAGTCACGATGCCGGAATCGGACATGGATCCGGCCGCTCGGCCAGTGGCCGACGTACGTGGCGCTCACCTGATCGACTTTGTCCGAGAACCGTATTCGGTCGAGACCGCGCAGGCAGTACTGCACGTACCCGTGATGATCGAGTGGCTCAGGCCCGACAGGCCAGCACCGATCGGTGATGTCGATGCCGCCGGTGATCAGCGAATGGATGCCGCCATCGACCCCGGTGGAAAGTACCGACCGACCGCCGGCAGGACGGGTAGCGGTCCTCGCGACCAACCACAGCCTCCTGGCCCCTGCGACCCCGTGGGCGACATCCATCCCGGGCAGCATCAAAGTCGTCACCGGCGACGGAACCTCACCACGGTAGGCCCGTACAGTTGTGGCGCCACGCGCAATGGGGTCTTTGCCCCAGTACCAGCGCACGTTGCCATCGAATGCGCGCTTGCGGCGATGGTTTTCGTTGTACGACACATCCGCATACTCGCTGGCGTACCCGACCTGCCGATTTTCCGCGCACAGGTAGGTGTTGCGGTCGATGCGCAGCGGGGCCGGATCATGCAGAGGTATCTGCAATACCGATGAGCTGTAACGCAACTCGAACCCGGCCCGCTTTCCTCCCGTGCCGTCCACGCGCGGCACCCGTTCCCACGGATCGTGCTCGACACCGAGATAGAGCGAGGATTCGTCGAACTCGGCCGACACGATCGCCGCGGCATCCACTTCGACCAGACGCATCCCACCACCCGGCTTGCTCACCAGCAGCGCCGGTTTGCGCCTCAGCGTCCGTGGCGGAATATCCGGCGAGGGTGAGATGTCGTTGTGCCTGCGTGTAGTCGTCATACACCAGGCGCCGGCGCGTCCCGCGCCGATCAGATGGTGCCCTTCGGTGTATTCGGACCGGTCGATGCCGTCGGTACCGACGTGAACCAAAGGGCCGTCGCGGTGATTCTGTATCCACAAACCGGACTCGTCGGCAGAGATCTGTGCTGGGCCGAATCCCGGAGGGGTCGGAGGAAGATCGGTCCACGCCACCAACCCCGCCAACGATTCTGTGTGCGGATCAATCAGTGCCGCAACGGGTTGACGCTCGTCGACCACCCACAGGTGAGCAGCGGCGAAGAAGACATATCGAGGGCGCAGGAACCTACGCCGGAGGTGGGCGCTCATGCGCCTTTCTGCAGAGTCATGACATCGACGGTACCAGCGAAACCGCATCGTGTACCGCAACGGTCGCCCGACTGGTTCGATTTCAGGGCTGCCGATCGCGCAACTCCTCGACGATAATCCACTGCGATCGAGGGTTGAGCGCACCGTGCGCTGTGATTGTTTCTTTGCTGCGGTGCACTATCTTCTTTTTGGACGTTCGATCAGGACGGGTCGACATCGGAGCGAATGAACTCCAAAGTGCCCGAGCACGTTCGACGCTTGGGCACTGTCGGACTTTGTTACCCGTCAGTCGGGGTGGGCTCAGGGTTTTCCTGGATGAATCGCAGATTGCAAACCCGTACGCTATCGCAATGGACTTGATGGTCTGGATCGTCACGACGCCATTTCTTGCAGCAGCACTGGCGGGCGTGATGCGACGAACGCTGGGGACGAGGGTCGGTTGGCCACGGACACTTGTGATCGCGGTGATAGCGCTCTCGGTGGGTGTCCCACTCTCGGGCTACGCCGCGACATTCGCAGGAATTGCCAGCCAGGACGATCAACTTCTGGTGAGCGTAGGAACAGCGCTCATATTCTTCGGAGTTGTCGCGCTCTGGGTGTTCGCAGCATGCCTGGCCGCATTGGTTTTCCTCGAAGTTGTCCTTCCAACAGGGTCCATCCCCGGACCGCCAGAAGCATTGCAGCGCAGCCGCAAATCGTGGCGACGAACCAAGCGATACGTCCAGATCATGGGCATCGTCGTGCGAGCGGGAGGCGGGCCCGCTCTCCGTGCTGGGCCATCAGCGCCTCAGTTCGGGGACGCGCTGGTGGAAGTAATCAACCGGTGCGGTGTCACTTTCGTCAAGCTGGGACAGATCCTCGGCACGCGAGACGACCTCATACCACCCGAGTTGGCTCGCACTCTCTCGTCTCTGCAAAGTTCGGCACGACCGGCTGATCCAGTCCGCATTGGGGAGCTACTGGCATCGGAACTCGGCGACGCACCAGAGTCGGTGTTCGCATGGTTCGATGTGGAGCCGTTCGCCGCCGCCTCTGTCGCACAGGTACATTCCGCGCGCACCGTTGAAGGCGTCGACGTTGTGGTGAAGGTTCAACGCCCCGAGGCGAGCGCACAAGTGAGCGTGGATTGCGATATCTTCCTTCGCGTTTCGGCGCTCGCGGAGACCCGTTTTCCCTGGGCACGCGATATCGGCGTTCACCGACTCGCCGGGGGCCTCGTCACGTCACTGCTCGAGGAACTCGACTACCGCACCGAAGCAGCGAATACCGGCGCGATTGCTTCCACCATGTCGAACCGCCCGGATATCGTCGTTCCGCACATCTACCCCAACCTCAGTAGCGGACGGGTGCTCGTGATGGAACGTCTTCACGGCACACCGCTCTCCGACGGTGAGTCGGCGCTCACCGGCCTCGACCGCGACACCCGCAGCAGCATCGCCAACGAACTTCTTGCGTCGTTGCTCGACGGGATCTTTGTCCACGGCGTGTTTCACGCGGACCTGCACCCCGGCAACATCATGATCCTCGATGACGGCCGGGTCGGGCTCCTCGACTTCGGCGCAGTAGGGGTTCTGGACGGCGAGACACGGATCTTGTTCGCCGTGCTCCTCAACGCTGCCCTCGCAGGTGATCCGGTGGCGACAGTCGACGCGATGCTGATGGCATTCGACGTGCCGCCCGAAGTTGATCGCGGAGCACTACGTCACCAGGTGGGCCGAGAGATCACCCTGCTCAGTGTCCAACCCAATGTTTCCATGGCATCGTTCGCGCGAATGTTCACTGTGCTTCGCGAACACCGAATCGGAGTGCCGGGAGACGTCGCCGCCGCTTTCCGTTCGCTCGCGTCCTGCGGCTCCTGGATCCGCAGATCGACCTCGTCGCTGCTGTTCGGGCCGAAGTACCCCGACTGTTGACCCATGTCGCCAGCCCGACTGCAGCCGCACAGGCAATCCTGTCGACGACGGCGGTCACAACCGCGGTGGTCCGGCGCCTGCCTGGTCAGCTCGATCAGATCGCGACCTCGATTGCCTCGGGAAGCTTCACACTTCGCACTCGCTCGGTCGCACACCCCGACGACAGGCGATGGCTACGACGGTCGGCGAACAACGCCCTGGGTATGGCGGCGGGGGTGACCGCGCTGATTGTCGCGGCGATCCTTCTGTTCGTACCTGGCGGACCACAACTCACACCTCAGCTGTCGGGCTATGCACTCGCGAGTGCGGTACTGGGCTTCGTCGGCGTCGTTCTGTGCATGCGGACCGTGTTCCGTTTGTTCACACTCGACAACCGGTAACCAGTAACTGATGTTCATCGCTTGATCTCGATGTCGTCGAAGTCGAGCGCCAGGAGCGTCGGCCGCGAGGGAACGCGGCCGCCTGGGCCTCTCGGGCGCACACGTCGTCGAGTGGGAAAGGTGAGACCGTCGAACTCGCGATGCTGGTCGCAGTAGAGAGCAGCTTTCGCCCAGCTGCCTACCGGTTCGGCGACGAAGTCGTGACGGCGGATGCGGCCACCGTTGTCGACATAGAAGGTCTGCTGCCGGCAATGGGTATCGATCGCCGGCGCGAACGTTGCTTGTAGTCGTCGCCATTGCTGCCCGGATTCCTGCCAAGGTTCGGCTTCGGTGACAGTGATGTCGTCGCGGGCGAGCAGCAGCGGTGCGTTCAGATAGTTCCAAAAGGCGTAGCCGGCAAAGTAAGCGGTGTCGAGCGCGTCCCAGTGGAGGTTGCGCCGGACTCCACTCAACCCGAAAAACTCTGGACGTGGGTCGGTTCGACTCCCGAGTTCTTCGCCGTCACGAGTTTCGATCCGCACGACGCCCTTGTCGAACACAGCGCACTCGCCGACACGCGGAAAGTCTTGGAGGACAGTGCGTTGCTCGGCGACTTCAACCTCGACCGTGAACTTCGCCAGCTTGTTGCCGGGGAAGCGCTGAGGCAGCAGACCGCCCAAACGTCCCCGTGCCGTGATCGCTGAAACAGACTGCCAACGTTCGACTCCGCCATGTGCGGTGAGGACTTCATCGAGTAGTTCGGTCATATGTCGACGCTCTCCGTCCCCTGACGGAACTGTGGAAATCAGCGATCAGACGGACGCGTAGTTGTAGTTGCGTTCCTCCCGCGGTACCACTGCCACCCCGCGGTGATGATGACAGCGCCGGCAAGGGACCCGAGGATGCCGCTGGGACGCAATGATATTCCATCGCCCGCAATCAAACTCACAAGCAGTCCGCCCACCAGCGAACCACCGATTCCCGCGATGAACGCGAAGGTCCAATCCACTCGTGCGGCCCTTTGCCCCAGAATCAACTGGGCTCCCGCTCCGATGACGATTCCGAACAGAAGTATTCCGATGATGAGCATGAGCTGAGACCCTTTCGTGGAGTGACGACGCAAGGCGCGAACGACTTACTCTGCGCCATCTTTCCGGTATGTCTCTTATGTCGTGGTGAAATCCGTGTGAAAGGTTGTCGCCACCCACTCCACACTGCTAGGACGACGCCAGTGTCGTCGCCCAGCGGTAGTCCGCCTTACCGGCCGGGGTTCGCTTGACTTCATCGACCAGCACGATCGTGCGCGGCACCTTGTAGCCGGCCAACGTCTTGCGGCAATGTTCCTGAACCGCTTCGAGAGTCAACTCGTCGGATCCGGGGTAGGTCGCGATCACCGCTGCGACCTGCTGCCCCATGCGCGGGTCGGGAGCGGGGACAACGAGTGCGTCCGATATTGCCGGATGCGCGTGAAGGGCAGCCTCGACCTCTTCGGCGAAAACCTTCTCGCCGCCGGTGTTAATGCACTGTGAGCCGCGGCCCAGGAAGACAATCGTGCCGTCCGCTTCAACCTTGCCCATGTCGCCGAGCACCGAAAGACGGGTGCCGTCAGCGCGGGTCGGGAACGTGCGGGCGGTCTTCTCTTCGTCCTTGTAGTACCCGAGCGGGACGTTTCCGATACGCGCGATGTAGCCCACGTCGTCGGAGCCGGCGGGGATCTCTTCGAGCCGCTCGTCGACCAGGATCATGTTCGGCGAGGGCGGCATTCGCAGATTTCCCGCCTCATCGATGGAGAAGGCGCCGTCATTACCGGACTCCGAGGCTCCGAAGTTGTCCCGCAACAGCAGGTCCGGCTTCACCGCCAGCATGCGGTCTCGAACGCTGGTGGACCAGATCGCACCACCTGACGTGATCGAGAAGAGACTGCTGAAATCGACCTCGTCTTTGCGTCGTTCCATCTCGTCGACCAACGGCAGTCCCATGCCGTCACCGACGATCAGGATCACCTGTACCGAATCCTTCTCGATCGCTTCGACGACCTTCTCCGCAACGAATTCTCGTCGTAGAACCACGCGGGCACCGAGGGTGAGGAAGGTGAACAGCGAATACAACGCTGCGCCGTGCATGAGGGGGGCGGCAATGAGGAACGAGAGTTCCGGAAATTCCTTTGCAGCGCTGGCTATCTCGGCGAGGTCCTGTCGAGCTTCCTCGCCGTACGGATTTCCGCCGGAGAGCGGCTTACGGAAGAAGTCGTCGTGACGCCACATGACACCCTTCGGGTATCCGGTCGTCCCGCCGGTGTAGAGCAGGTACACGTCGTCGCCCGAACGAGAATCGAACTCCCCTACCGGTGACATCTCGCGAGCGTCGTCGAAGGAAACCACCGACACTTCATGCGCTTTCGCGGCAGCGACCAGTTCGGCCTCGACCTCGCCGATCACGATCACCGTCTTCACCTTCGGGCATGCACCGAAAAGGGAAGCAAGGACACGCTGATGCTCGGGGAGTTCCACGACCACTGCGACCGAGTCGGAGTTGGTGAAGATGTACTCCAGCTCGGCGGGCGTGTACCGGTAGTTCACATTGATCGGGACCGCACGGATCTTGATCAACCCGAGGATCGACGTGACATGTTCGACGCTGTTCTTCAGGAACAGGGCTACATGATCGCCGCGCGAGATGCCGGCTTGCGCGAGCAGGTTGGCCGTTCGGTTGGCTTCCGCGTCCAGCTCAGCGTAGGAGAAGTTCTCTCCCTCGTAAGTCAAGGCGACGCGATCAGGCACCGAGCTGGCGACGGTTTCGAATACATCAGCGAGGTTGAACTGCATCGTCTTCCCTTTCAGAGTCTGCGCCGCGATACCGAGGCATACAACCCTGAATCTAGAACACGTTCCATGTCACCCGAGGCAAAACGGAGCGATTAGCTGACCATTACCTGGACCTGACCTTGATCGGCGCAGCGACGGCCGAGCCCGCACCGCCCGACACCCATTCGGCGAGCAAGGTCTGCCACGACCCGCAATGGCAGCGCAGGTAGGTGACCGTCCCCTCGCTGGTCCGATGCCGAGATTCGATCTCCCAGCGGTGGATGCAACTTATCGGCGCGAAATCTGTTTTCTTCATACGACGAGCATGATGTAATGGCATTGTGCATCTCAACCCTTACGGCGAATATGCGGTGACGCTGGCCGCCGACCTGGCCAATCGAAATCCCGAGACCTTGGCCGAACTCGTCGAACGCTGCGTCGATGCAGGCATCATTCTCGATTTCCCCATCGCCGAGAAGGACCTCGACGAGACCCTCGACCTTCTGATCGAGTGGTCGAAAATCGTCGACGTCACGGAGGAGGCAGCCCGCGCCGAGTTGGTGAACGTCATGCTCGAGCAAGCGTCGGCGTATCCGCGCATGACCAACCACGCAAACGACGGGTGGCATCTGCACTACCGCGATCCGCAACAGTCGCTCGCCGAGGTCCTCAAAGCCCTCTTCTCGGTAGGCACGGCGCTGCACCTCGTCGGCCGCGGAATGCACAGATTAGGTCGGTGCACCCTGGACGAGTGCACCAACATCTATGCGGACACCTCACGCAACGGCAATCAGCGGTACTGCTCCCCCACGTGTGCGAATCGCGACGCGGTGCGACGCCACCGCGCGCGCAAGTGAGCCGGACCGACTACGACGTGGGACCCACTACCTCGAAATCCGAGCCACCTTGGTAGTCGAACTGGAAGCTGCCGCCGCTGCTTCCCGAGCTGATTCGATTCCACGCGTCGATCAAGTCCTGGACCGTGTTATATCCCAGGTCCTCCAAAGAACCTGAGAGACTTCCGGTTCCGGCGCCCTCGAACCAGCCGCCGACCACAACGGCCTGCGGAATCGCGATAGTGGGGTTGGTCGGATCGAGCAGTCGAACGCACGCTCCCGCAACGGCGTACACCCCGGCCGGCAGATTGCCGACGGTCCGCGTGATCGTCTGCCCAGGCGAAACAGCAAACAGATCGAGGATGTTGCTGACGGTCGGATACACCAACACGCCGGGCTGGAGCAGCTTTGCCGGATCACGAATCACGTCGGGGACATCTCTGGCGTTGAGGATCGCCACTGTGCAGTTGATGAAGCTGAACCGCGGGTTCGGGTTGGTGATGGTGAAGGTGATCGCATTGTCCGCTGCGCTCACCGACATCGGAGGCGGGAGAATCGCCGGTGCTGCCGACGCCGTCGCCGGAGTCATGACAACAAGTCCCACGACGGCGGCCGACGCCGCGACAATGCTTCCCAGAGCGCGTTTGAATCCACGACTTCGCATTTCCGAACCTCCAGGCAAGTCGGTCAGATCACCAGATGCCTGAAAAATAGACCGCTCAGTCGGAAAATTGGGGAGACAGACGGTGAGCTACCCGAAAAGTCCTTCGAGGCTGCCGCTGCCGAACAGGTCGCTCAGGCTTCCGGTATTGATGCCGCTGAACGGTCCACCGATGACAACGAGGCTCGGCACGCCAGGAACAGGCTTACCCAACGTCTCCAGATCGAGAAGATCGGAGCAGGCACCGAGCACGGCGTAGGTTCCGTCCGGAACATCGGTCACGGTGTTGGTGACCGTCTGCCCCTTACCGACAGCGAACAGTGAGGACGGGTCGGTGATCTTGGGGTACACCACAAGGTTCGGATCGAGCAGCTTGAGCGGATCATCAAGCACGGCAGCAGAATCCGCGGCGTTGACGACAAACGCCTGGCACAACGGGGCAATGCCCGTGTTGTTGTTCGTGATCGTCAGTGCCAGATCGTTTCCGGTCACCTTGTACGAGACGACCGGCGGGACCACCTCGGCCGACGCAGTTGCAGGATTGACCATCGCGACGCCTGCCGCGGTTGCAGCGGCGACTGCCACGGTTCCCACGACGCGACGGACTCCACTCGTGCCCAGCTTCATCGAGGATCCTTTCGTTCTGCGCCTTGAGTTCGGCAACAGTGCGCAGCCTAGAACGGATCTACTGACCGAATTGCGTGAATAGTCCCGGAGGGAGGCCGTGCCCGAAAGATCGGGACAAACGTCCCCTTCTCGAAGAGCTTGCTTTTCGACTCAGTTCCCACTGGAGACGAAGGGCGTTCGCACCGGTCCGCCGACCGAACCGTGCGGTGCTACCAATCCACGCTTTTCGAGGATCGGACGCACACCCTCACCGAACTGATACGCCTCTTCGAGATGGGGATAGCCCGACAATACAAAGTGATCCAGGCCGATCGCCGCGTACTCGGCAATCCGATCAGCCACTTCTTGGTGCGAACCTACCAATGCGGTGCCTGCACCCCCTCGCACCAATCCGACGCCGGTCCACAGGTTCGGCGCAATCTCCAGCGACCTCGCTCCGACGCCCTCCTTGTAAGCCGAACCGCCGCCGTGCAATTCGAGCATTCGACGCTGACCTTCGGAGCCGGATCGCGCAAGACTCGCCTGAGCCTGCTCGACGGTCGCCGGATCGAGCGCACTGAGCAGCCGATCCGCTTCTGCCCATGCCTGTTCCGAGGTGTCCCGGCTGATGACATGCAGACGGATTCCGTAGTCGAGGTGACGACCTTGGACTTCCGCGAGGTCGCGGATCCAGGCGATCTTGGCGGCAACAGCGGACGGCGTCTCACCCCACGTGAGATACGTATCCGCGTAACGCGATGCGACGGTTCCGGCCGCCGGCGACGATCCGCCGAAGAAGATGGGCGGTACCGGATCCGGAATACGCTGCAGCGTAGCCTTTTCCACGTTGACGTACTCGCCGGGGAAATCAACCGGACCGTTACCGGACCACAACTGGCGGATCACGTCGAGGAACTCGCCGCATCGTGCGTACCGTTGGTTCTTGTCGAGGAAGTCACCGAACGTGCGCTGCTCGTGGTCCTCCCCGCCGGTCACGACGTTGAGCAGCAGACGACCGCCCGACTGCCATTGGAAGGTTGCGGCCATCTGGGCGGCCAGCGTCGGGCTGAGCAATCCCGGTCGCAGAGCAACCAGAAACTTGAGCGTCTCGGGGGTCTCGAGCATCATCGCTGTCGTCAGCCATGCGTCTTCGCACCACGCGCCGGTCGGCGTGAGGACGGCCTCGAAGCCGTTCGTCTCGGCGGCCGCGCCGATCTGATTGAGGTATTTCAGCGTCGCCGGACGATCACCGGACATCGAGCTGCCGTGCCCACCCGCCATCAGATTCCGGGAATCACCGTAAGTAGGCAAGAACCAGTGGAAGCGCAGTGACACGGTGATTCCTTTCGTCGACGAACAGGCAGAACTCTTCTGTCATTACAACCACAGTCCACCTCGAAGAACAGGGTTGAAATCACCCTGATCGCTACGGGTGCCCACTTTCGGCTCCGGCGATACCTTCGTGAATTTGCACCGCGACCCGGGGGCTCCGATGACCACGTTTGCCGAAGTCGAGCACAATTCACCGTTCTCGAACGAGACCGACGACGAGCGGCGATCCAGACTGAGAACCGTCGTCGCCGCGAGCCTGCTCGGCACGACGGTCGAGTGGTACGACTTCTTCCTCTATGCGACGGCCGCGAGCCTCGTCTTCAACCAACTGTTCTTCCCCAACCAGAGTTCCTTTGTCGGGACCATGCTTTCTTTTGCGACCTTCGCGGTCGGCTTTCTCGTTCGCCCCATCGGCGGAGTGGTGTTCGGTCACATCGGCGATCGCATCGGGCGCAAGAAAACGCTTGCCCTCACGATGTTCATCATGGGTATCGCGAC
>NZ_LVCT01000150.1:0-1593 GCF_001647205.1 Rhodococcus sp. EPR-134 | reverse complement strand
GGTGGTGAGTGGGCCGGAGCCGTTCTTCTGGCGGTCGAACACAGTCCGGAGAAGAAGCGCGGGCTGTTCGGCAGCATCCCGCAGATCGGACTGGCTCTCGGCTTGGCTTTGGGCACAGGAATGTTCGCACTACTTCAAACGGTCTTCGACGACGAACAGTTTCTCCGTTTCGGCTGGCGCATAGCCTTTGTTCTGAGCTTGGTACTCGTGATCGTGGGGTTGGTGGTCCGTTTGAAGGTCGACGAGACGCCGGCATTTCAGGCCGTTCGCGACCTCGAACAGCGCTCATCCGCCCCGCTCAGGGAAGTCTTTCAAGGAAGAGTCGCGCGAAACACCGTACTGGGCATGCTGTCTCGCTGGGGCGAGGGCGCCGCGTTCAACACCTGGGGCGTCTTTGCAATCACGTATGCAACCAAGACTCTGCATTTCGAAAAGGTTCCGGTACTTCTTGTGGTCACCGTGGCCGCAGTAGTGATGGCGATCTTGCTGCCGTTTTCCGGTTCACTCGCTGATCGGTTCGGCCCGCAACGGGTCTACATCGTGGGCATCGCCGCGTACGGCCTCGCGATCTTCCCCGCCTTCGCACTGTTCGGTACCGAGAATCTCCTGCTCTTCGGAGTCGCGATGGTCGTGGTCTTCGGAGTGATTCATGCCTTGTTCTACGGCGCCCAGGGAACGCTGTATGCGAGCCTCTACCCCACAGAAATCCGGTACACCGGGTTGTCGGTCGTCTATCAGTTCTCTGGTATCTACGCCTCCGGCGTCACACCTCTGATCCTGACTGCACTGATCGGCGCCACCGGCGGTTCACCGTGGCTGGCCTGTGGATATCTGGTGGCCACCTCGGCGATCAGCGTCGTCGCCACTGCGGCGATCAGGAAGCGTGATCTGCATCTGTAGCGATCACATCTGAATATTCACCTCTCTTGCACATTTACTAGATATGTATAGAAATACCTGCGAAGAAGAACAGATCGAGATACGCCTGCGCATCGGATACATCGGTGTATCGTTTGGGGTCCCACCCTGACGGAGGCGCCGATGACGACTGGAACGGACAACTCGCCGGCCAAGCGTGTCACCAAACGCCGTGGTCAGACCCGGCAGCGTCTGCTCGGCGCGGCTGCAGATGTCTTCTCCGAATCCGGGTTCGGGCACGCCACGGTCGAGCAGATCTGCGAACGCGCCGGATACTCCCGAGGCGCGTTCTACTCCAACTTCGATTCACTCGACGAATTGTTCTTCGCGATGTGGGAGCAGCGATCTGCATCAATGCTCGCCGATCTACGGCTGGCGACGGAGTCGATCACCGCCGGTAACATCGTCGACATCCATGCCGCTGTCGCCCGGATCGTGGCGGTGGTTCCGGTCGACCCGCAGTGGTACCGGATCAACGCGGAATTCACAGCCCACGCGCTCCGTAACCCGGCACTTCGCAAAGCCCTTGCCGACCGTGAAGACGCGATCCTTCGCACCCTGTTGCCCATCGTGGAGTCCGCACTCAGCGATGTCGGGCGAACAATCGTCGGCGACCCGACGGCGTTGGGACGGGCATTGGTTGCAGTGCACGACGGCACCAGCGTGCAGTGCCTC
>NZ_LVCT01000149.1:0-1080 GCF_001647205.1 Rhodococcus sp. EPR-134 | reverse complement strand
GGAAGAGGAGTTGTCGTGAGCGAACAAGCTGACGTCATCGTTGTCGGGGCAGGGCTGGCGGGACTGGTCGCCACCTACGAACTGACGCGCGCGGGCCGCAAAGTCCTTGTCGTGGAACAGGAGAACGCTGCCAACCTCGGCGCGCAGGCATTTTGGTCTCTCGGCGGACTCTTCCTCGTGAACAGCCCCGAACAACGCCGACTCGGCATCAAGGACTCCCTCGAGTTGGCGATGCAGGACTGGATGGGCACAGCGGGATTCGACCGCGACCGCGAAGATCACTGGCCGCGTCAGTGGGCCAAGGCGTACGTCGAGTTCGCGGCCGGCGACAAGCGTCAGTACCTGCACGATCTGGGGCTTCGCCTGATGCCGAATGTCGGCTGGGCCGAACGCGGCCGCGGAATGGCTCTCGGACACGGAAATTCGGTGCCGCGCTTCCACCTCACCTGGGGCACCGGACCTGGCGTCGTCGATGTCTTTCTGACCAAAGTGATCGCCGCTCAGAAGCGTGGACTGGTCACGTTCAAGCACCGCCACCAAGTCGATCAACTCGTCGTCACCGATGGTGCGGTCACTGGTGTACGCGGAACCGTCCTCGAACCTTCCAGTGATCTGCGCGGCGTGAAGAGCTCGCGCACCCCCATCGGCGAATTCGAGTTCGCCGCACAGGCCGTCGTGGTCACATCCGGTGGAATCGGCGGCAACTACGAACTGGTGAAGAAAAACTGGCCCGAGCGACTCGGCAAGGCACCCAAGCACATGCTGACGGGAGTACCGGCGCACGTCGACGGGCGCATGCTCGAAATCACCGAATCCGCGGGCGGAAACATCGTGAACCGCGACCGCATGTGGCACTACACCGAAGGCATCCAGAACTGGAATCCCATCTGGCCGAACCACGGAATCCGAATCATTCCCGGACCGTCCTCGATGTGGTTCGACGCCACCGGCAAGCGTCTGCCGGTCCCCAACTTCCCGGGCTTCGACACGATGGGAACTTTCAAGTACATCCTCGACAGCGGCCACGAGTACACGTGGTTCATCCTCGACCAGAAGATCATCGAGAAGGAGTTCGCACTC